>JACQQR010000083.1 GCA_016206875.1 Candidatus Omnitrophota bacterium | reverse complement strand
CTTTCAAAAGCATCCCCGGCAGAAATCAAATCCAGAGGAGGATAAATTACCTCCGAGCGTCTATTATAAAAACGCTCAATCCTGGATTGCACTTCTTTGGAGTTTGCGGCAAAAAAATGCACGCGCCCTAAAGAGTGTTGATCCCAATTCCTCAGCAAGCCCAAAACCCAACGCGCCAACGGGGCATAAAATTTACCTTGAAGATACTCTTCCGGGAAAAGCCAGGCGTACCGCATGGGTGTGTGGCAATAGCATAAGTGTAATGAATTTTTTCCGGTTTTTACTCCCTTGGCCACGCAATGACTGCTCGATATCACCAGGTCATAAGCGCCGAGCGCGAAACGCTCGATTAAAAACGGGAACAGGGGTAAAAAATACCGGTACGCTTTTTCAATACCCGGTATATATTGCAGTAGGGACGCATAAATTTTGTGCCCGGAAATTTCCGGAGAAAGATTTTCCTTTCGATAAAAGAGCGTGAATATATCCGCGTCGGGATAAAGCCGCGCGATATGATCGAGAACTTTTTCGCCCCCTCTTTCTTTGATAAGCCAATCGTGAACCAAAGCTACTTTCATCGAGCCGTCTCTCCTCCCGACATTTCATGAACTTTTTGCCGGGGCGCCCCCATTTTCTCTTCGCAAATAGACTCGTAAATTTGTAATGTCTCATCGGCCGCTTTCTTCCACGAAAACCGCTCGATTTGCCGCAGGCCTTTTCCGGCCCAGTCTTTTCGGAGCGATTCATTTCCCAAAAGGGCCAAAAACGCCTGCTTGATTTCTTCCCGATTTGTTGGATTCACCAGAAGCGCCCCGCCGCCGGCCACTTCAGGGATAGACGACACATTGGAGGCGATGACCGGCACACCCGATGCAAACGCCTCAAGCAAGGGGAGCCCAAAGCCTTCATAGAGGGAGAGGAAAGAAAAGAGACTCGCCATTTGATAAATGCCCGGCAAGTCTTCGCGCGGCACGTCTTCCAAATGCCGGATATACCCTTCACGAATTCCCTTATGAAGCTCCACCAAAATTTCCGGATGACGGTCGAATGACTTTCCCACAATCACCAATTGTTGGTCAAGAAGATGCTCTTTTCTCAGGCTGCGGAATACCTGAAGCAAGGTAAGCACATTTTTGTGCGGCTTAAGCATGCCCACCGAAAGCACGTACTTTTCCGGAAGACGATAGCGAATGCGCACTTTCGTCTTTTCCTCTTCTCGCCAGCGAATTAAATATTCAGGCCGCACGGCTTCATGAACCACCCGGCAGCGGTCCGCAGAAATTTGATAAAAAGATTTAAATTGATTGAGGCAAGAGTTTGAAACGCAAATCATCGAAGATGATTTTACGTAGGCCTTGCGAATCATGAATTTTGCGTAATGAAACGCCATGCGATTGGGCAAAAATTCCGGATGCTCCACATGATTTACATCGTGAAGCGTCACCACCATCTTTCCCCGGTAAAAAATAGGGATGTTGTAATGAGGCACATGATATACAGTCAAGCGGGCACGGAGCGCGGGATGAAATAATTGCTCACTCACCGAATAAATAGGCAGCGTCGAGTGAACGATTCGGGCATTTTGATGCCGAAATTCCAAATCTTGCAGAAAATCGCGAGGCCCGAAGAGTAGAAAAGAATGCTGCCGCCCCGCCGCGAGAAGCTCCTCCAGAAGACTACGAATATACGTGCCAATACCGGTGTGCCGAATCATGCGGGCATCAAAGCCGATTTTCATCGGAGAACTCTTGAGCTTGGCGAAGAATGAGCCGCAAGTTTTTTGAACGCATCCAGCACCTCGTCTTCCGTAATTAAGCTCATACAATGATGATGCCTCAAGGGACAGATTTGCTCTTCACAGGGTGAGCAATCCAGATCTTTATGCACAATTTCGCTCGACCCAGCCAAAGGGCGGAATTCTTCCGCGCGATTGGTTCCGCTGAAAACAGAAAGCACCGGCACGCCTACTGCTGAGGCCATATGAGCGGGGCCGGAATCATTTCCGATGAAGTAATCGCATAAACTCAAGACGGCGGCCAGTTCCGCAAGTGTAGTAGCCCCCAGAAAATTGAGCACGCCTTCCTGCTTTAAGAAATCCTCGGGCAACGGAACTTCTTCTTTTTGGCCCACCAGGCAAATTTGGTAATTTTCCGAATCCAAAATAAGCTCTAATACCCGCTGATATTTCTCGATACCCCATTGTTTGGAAGGGTAGCCGGCGCCCAAATGCGCCGCTATCAACTTTTTCTCCCTCGATTTTCCGAGCTTGTCCAGTTTGGCCTGCATGTTCTGAAGAATCAATGGCACGAGTTCTAACCGGGCCGGCGTAGCCTCATATTGCCGGTTTAAAAAGGCGGAGAGTAGATGAATATTTCTTTCGGATTCGTGCGTTCCGGGCGGATACAGAGGAGCCAAATGCACCAGGAATCCTCCTCCCCGCACGCCGTAAGAAACACGGAATCTCACGCCGGAGAGAAAAAGAAAGAAAAAAATAGTTCGGGCGTCGCCTCGCAAATCAAATCCCAGGTCGTAATTCATTTTCCTTAAACTCATGGCCAGCTGAAACATGGAAAACCAGCGAACGGGCGCCTTCCGGGAAAACCAGTGATTTTTTACGCCAATCACCTGGTCTAAACGGCTGTCTCGCTCAAAAAGGCATGCGTGGTTTTCATCCGTCAGCAAATGAATTTCGGCCGCCGGGTAGGCCTCACGCAACCGCGTAAGAAAAGGCGTGGCCATCACCACATCCCCCAAATGATCCAGGCGGATGACTAAAATCCGCTCCACTTTTTTAGGGCGCTCTTTGGATTTAAAGAAAAAAAGGATGCCCCCGATGAGGTCCAAAATGAAAACGCTGATCCAGGTTTTTTTTCTTTTGAAGACATAATTAAACATGAGTTGTAATGAGCTCCCCGCATTCTTTATCGATCGTGTGATTCTTCACGGCGTGCACGACCCGCATCGTAAAAATGAACGGCAGAAGCAGGCCATAAAAAAGAATGAAGAGCTCCGGCAAAGAAAACCGGAACCTTCCTAAAGACACCTCAAATTTCCAGAGTCCGATCACGGCCAGAGCGGAGAGAAAATTCATCAACACATGAATTTCTCCGAGCTTCGAAAGCATCATGAACACTTTTTTGGCAAAAGGCTCTCCTGGGTGATTGCCCGCCTGACGTGAAGCATTAGGCCAGGAAAAGGAAGCTTCTTTGACTTTTAGGAGCTCGAGCCAATGATAAAACGCTTTCCACTTTGCATCATAAAACATGGCGTTAAACGCCATAAAAAGAGCCGCAAAAAATCCCAGAAGAAGAAAAATCTCCCGGCCATGGCATAAATAAGCGCCAATCCCCAGCCCTAAAAACACAAAAGAATGCACCACGTAGTGAGTCACATAATCAAAGAAAACACCGGTGAGCGAAGAGCTGCCTCGATACCGGGCCACTTGGCCGTCTACGTGGTCCAAGAGATACCAAGTTTGAAGAAATAGTGCCCCCAGCAAAAATCCTCCGGGATTTGGAATGATGCAGAACAAGGCGGAAAGCAGCCCCACGGCAAGGGACAAAAGCGTCACCTGGTTGGCGGTAATTTGCGTATGAAGAAAAAGCCAGGTCACGTACAAGGCCGCGTCGCGCACGATGTGCCTGGCCATCCAATTGCCCACTTCTTTATAGCGGGGCTTCTGGCACTTTATTCTTAATTCGTCGATAGTTTCCGTCATAAAAAATAAAAAAAAGTGTCACTTCCGCCGAAGGACGGATCCGCCTCCGGCGGAAAAGTGACAGGTTAGGTTCAAGTTTCTAGTGCAACACCTGATATCCTGCTAAGACAGGAAAAAGGAGTTGCACATGAATTCATACAAT
>JACQQR010000082.1 GCA_016206875.1 Candidatus Omnitrophota bacterium | reverse complement strand
TACTAAATTGGTAAGGAATCGCATAACAAATATTTCATATGAAACCGACTTTATCTGCACACGAATCAAAACTTTTGCTGAAGCTTGCCTGGGAAAAGAAAAACCGGGTAAGTTTGAAAGAAATGGTTCGCATTCTCTCGGTTTCCACAGCCCACGCCTACAAGATCGCCAGCACCCTTTGTGACAAGAAGTGGCTTGAGAGATTAAAAGCCGGAATCTATCAAGTGATTCCGTTTGAGGGTGGGCCGAAGCGCATTTCTGAGATGAACCCCTACGTCATTGGCCATCTCTTGGACGAGCCTTATTTCTTCTCTTATGCAACAGCAAACACCCATTATGGTTTCTCGCCTCAAGTTTACAACACACTTTTTATTGTTTTGACCAAGCAAAGACGCGCGGTCACTCTCAGGGAAACCAAAATCCAGTTCGTGACCCTCTCCCGCAACAAATTCTTCGGTTTCACGGAGGTTGAGATTTTTGGGGAGAAAGTGAAAATGGCGGAGCCTGAAAAAGCGCTGATCGATTCTCTGGACAAACCCCAATATGCGGGAGGCATCGAAGAAGTATTCGGAGCATTTGAACAGGCAAAAAGAAAAATAGATTTCAAAAAGCTTGTGGCATACGCTTTACGGTTTAAGACAACAAGCCTGGTTCAGCGTCTTGGGTTTTTGCTCGATTTTCTCAAACTTCCGGTTTCCAAAAAACTCCGCCAAAAATTATTGAAGAAAACCCGCAATGGGCAGCCGATCCCCCTAGCGATACCCCGTCGCTTTGGGCGGAAGGGGGAATTTTCTTCGGATTGGAAAATCATTCAGAATATGTCGGATGATATTTTGCGGAATCGTTGAAATGGATATTCGTTATGATCTCTAAAAATATCGCGAATCTTTATGCCAGGGACAGCAAGGTAAGTCTCGAAATTGCGGAACGGGATATCCTTCTTACTTACGCTTTAAAGCTTTTGGAAGAAAAAGGCTGGCTGGACCGCATGGTTTTCAAGGGAGGAACGTGCCTTCGGAAGTTTTATATCGGCAAACTCATGCGATTTTCACTGGATTTGGATTTTACCTATGCCGGCAAGGATAAACCGGATGACTTAATTCTGGAATTGGCAGAACTTTTCAATTCGGAATATCATGGTATTCGCTTCTCGGTGGATACGAAGGATTTTTATGTTAAAGATGATGGACTTGCTTGTGGGGCTGTAATTCGCTATTCCCATTTATTTCATCAGTCTACATTTGATTTGGAATTGAGTCTGCGGGAACCTATCCTTTTGGGGCCAGTTAACAAGTCTCTTTCGAAAACAAGTTACGGACGGTATCTGGAGTTTGCGCCGCCTTCTGTTCTTTGCCTCAATCTTTTAGAACTCCAGGCGGAAAAGATCAGAGCCTCTAATCAGCGGCTCAGAGCGCGGGATGTCTTTGATCTTGGACTGCTTGTCGGATCTCCGTTTAATAAAGAGTTTTTACGCCTTCTCGTAATCCTGAAATTCTGGCATGTAAGAGGAGAATTTAATCCCGAATCGTGGCTTAATAAACTCGAATCGAATGCTTACGATTGGGATGATTTAAAGCAGCTGCTTCGCAAAGATCAAAAGCTGGACTCCAAGAACCTCATCAAAAAATGCGTCCAGAGCTATGCTTTTCTGAAATCATTGACGAGCGAAGAAGAAAAAATCCGCATGGATACAAAAAGGCATGCCGAAGCTCATCGGGTCGAAGAAATTGTGAACGGCTTGAAAAAAACAGGAATGAGTTTCGAGAATTTTTTGTAATCCCACCCCAGCCCACACCGCCCTCCTGCTAAGGAATTACAAACTCTTACCTCTGACTATTTTTCAAAAAATTCCGCTTGACACTTTCCCTAAATTAAATAAGATACAATCCAATTCAGATAAATTCTTAATAGGAATAAATCTTGTTTTCATCTCAGGAGAGGTCCATGAATAAAAAGTTTGTTGTTTGGGGCGTGCTGGTTTCTTTTCTGTTCACACCGGGGTTTCTTTGGGCCGAAACCACTCCGCCGCCGGCTAAAAAGGATTCAGCGAAAGAGGCGACACTCAAAGAGGTTCAGGTCGTCGCTCAGAAGGACGCCGCCGGCCCTTTTCTTGCGAATGTGGAAGGGGCTAAAATCTATGCGGGCAAAAAAACTTCTGTCATCGATATCAGCAAATACCCGGACATACAAAACAACAATTACCGGGAAATTCTCATCCAACAGCCGGGCTTGAATGTCAGCGAAGAAACAACGCCTCTGGTGAGCATCGGCTATCGGGGCTTAAATCCGGATCGTTCGCAATTCATGCAAATGCTTAAAGACGGCATCCCGATTCAAGCAGATTTGTTTGGATATCCCGAAAGTTATTACACGCCTATCATTCAATCGGTGGAGGACATTCAATTTATTCGCGGCGGCTCAGCCTTGCTCTACGGCCCTCAGCCGGGCGGCGCCTTAAATTACATTTCAAAAAAGCCGCTCACGCACACGCCCTTTCTTGCCTATTCTGAAAACGCGTTTGGCTCGTTTGATTATTTCTCAACCTATAGCGCGCTTACCGGCACGGTAGGGAAGCTGGGTTATTACGGATATATTCACGAAAGGCAATCCTCGGGTTTCCGCACGCAGAATTCCGATTATGAAGTGATTGCGGGATCTATGAAAGCCGTAATCAATCAAACAGGGGAAACCCGCCTCACCTTAGTGTACGACCAATACAATGAAGAGCACGGAGAGCCGGGAGGGCTTACGCGTGCCGCCGGCTTCCGGCCGAATTATGATCAAAACCGGAGTTTGGCCACACGGTATTTTGATCATTTCCGCCTGGAGCGTTATTACGGATACGCAATCCTCGAAAAAGACATTTCACCGGACCAGTATTTCGCGTTCCGCGTGTACGGGGGCAAGTACCGCCGCTGGAGCAAACGCCAGCGCGGCGGGGGATTTGGCACTTATCCCGCATTCAATGCAAATGATATACAGGATCAGAACTTCTACAATCTAGGTTTTGAGCCGCGCTATAAACAAAATTACGAGCTTTTCGGCGGCCATCATACTTTTACCATCGGCACGCATAATTATTTTTCCAATTCTCCCCGGAAAGATTTTCGCGGAGGTACGGCCGACGCGGATGACGGCGTTCTCCGGAAAGATGCGACGCGCGACACGTTTTATTTTTCCATATTTCTCGAAAATTTGTTCCGTTGGGGCAAGCTTGCAATCGTTCCGGCCGTCCGGTTTGAAAATTACTGGC
The DNA here is from genome assembly GCA_016206875.1 of Candidatus Omnitrophota bacterium. Lineage (GTDB taxonomy): Bacteria > Omnitrophota > Omnitrophia > Omnitrophales > JACROU01 > JACQQR01. The sequence continues at coordinate 932 of JACQQR010000082.1, read as the reverse complement.
TTGCAATCAACGAAAAACGCAATCTCGACAAACCCACTTTGCCGCTGGACCGAAAAACCGAATACCAGTTTGTGCCGCTTATGGGCATTGGCGTGATGTATGAAGTAGCGCGAGCGGTGGAGGCGTATGTGAATATTTCGCAATCCTATCGCCCCAAAGTATTTACTCAAGCCGTTCCCACCGGGGCTAATGAAATTGTCAAAGGAGATTTAAGCGCGGGCAAAGGTGTACAATATGACTTTGGTTTGCGGGGGAAGCCCGCATCCTTTATTCATTGGGACGTCGATTATTTCATTCTTCAGTTTGACGATCAAATCGGCACCGTGGCAAATACGATCGCCAACGTGGGCGATATGTTCAATCAGGGCATGGAGCTCTCCACGGAGGCGGACTTGATAGGCGCCTACGATTTTTTTCGGAAAACCGATCATGGTAATCGGTTAGGCTCTTTTTCTCCGTTTGTCTCCTACACGTTACTGGACGCGACCTATAGCAAAGGGCCCAATGAAGGAAGGCAGCCGGCATTTGCCCCGCGTTATATTGCCAAGACCGGCGTCAATTACAAATGGCGCGACCGCGTGAAGGTGAGTTTATTCGCCACATTTGTCGATGGGCAATTTGCCGACGATGCCGGCACGCCGAACCGGTTTATCCCCAGCTATAAAGTATGGGATTTATTGGCCGAGGTGAAACTGTTTAAAAATTCGTTTAACATGTTCGACGTGAGTATTTTTGGCGGCATTAATAATTTGTTCGATGAACCCTACTACGCCCGCATTACGAGCACGGGAATTGATCCGGCATTTCCACAGAATATTTATGGCGGGGTGAAAATTAACTGGGGATTCAATGAGGCGGCTGCTTAAATAGCGTAGTACCGCAAGACATTTAACATTGGGGGTTCGCGGTACTATGCAGTTTGAGAATGGGCT
>JACQQR010000089.1 GCA_016206875.1 Candidatus Omnitrophota bacterium | reverse complement strand
TTAATTCTTCATTCTTCATTTTTAATCGGAGTTTATGAACATCCTCATCATCGGTTCCGGCGCCCGCGAACACGCACTTGCCTGGAAAATCAAGCAAAGTCCTTTGGTTAAAAAAATATTTTGCATTCCCGGCAATCCCGGGATTGCCGGCCTCACCCATTGTGCTCCCGGGAGCACAATTGTGGAATGCGTGGAAGGCAGCGTGGAAAATATCCGCGCCCTCGCCGATTTTGCCGCGAAACAAAAAATTGATTTAACCGTAGCGGGTCCCGAACTGCCTCTTGTGCGCGGAATTGCGGATGAATTTGCCGCGCGCGGGCTAAAAATTTTTGGGCCGTCGCGCGCCGCCGCCCGGCTTGAAGGCTCCAAAATCTTCGCCAAAGAAATGATGAAAAAATACGGTGTCCCCACCGCCGGCTATGAAACTTTTGAAAATGGGGACAGGGCAAAAAAATATGTAGTGGAAGCGGAATATCCTTTAGTGATTAAGGCCGATGGCCTGGCAGCGGGAAAAGGGGTGGCCATTGTGCAAACAGCCAAAGAAGCCATCGCCGTTGTCGATGATTATTTTCAAAAGAAAATTTTTGGCGAGGCCGGCACCCGGGTGGTGATTGAAGAATTTTTGGAAGGCCCCGAAATTTCAGTTTTGGCGCTCACCGACGGCGAAACCGTGATTCCTTTGGCCAGCGCTCAAGATCATAAACGCGCCTTCGACGGCGACACGGGGCCGAATACCGGGGGCATGGGCGCGTATTCCCCTTATCCTTTGCTCTTTGACAAAGACATTCAAGAATTAACCCAATCCACAATTACCCCCATTATTTCCGGAATGAAAAAAGAAGGCTGTTTGTTCCGAGGCATTCTGTACGGAGGTTTGATGCTTACCGAGCGGGGCCCCAAAGTGCTGGAATACAATGTGCGTTTCGGAGACCCGGAAACCGAGGCTGTGCTCGTACGCCTTACAAGCGACTTAGTGCCGCTTCTTTTGGCTTCGGTAGAAGGAACATTGAAACATCAGGAATGCCGGTGGCTTGCTAAAACTTCCATGACCGTGGTTCTTGCCTCGCTCGGATACCCCGGCGCTTTCGAAAAGGATTTTGAAATTACGGGTATTGACGAGGCCGAAGAGCGAGGCGCCCGCGTATTTCATGCCGGCACAGCCCGCAATGCTTCCGGCTCTTTGGTGACAAACGGGGGACGGGTGCTTGCCGTGACGGCTCTTGGCGAAACACTGCTCGATGCCCGGGAAAATGTTTACGAAGCGGTTTCCCGCATTTCGTTTAGCGGCGTGCAGTACCGGCGCGACATTGGCCATCAAATTTTAGGAGCGAGTATTTGTTCATGATCTCCGAAGATATTCTTCAAGACGCAGTGCATGCGCTGAAAGAAGGACACCCCGTAGTTTTCCCCACCGAAACGGTGTACGGAATCGGCATTGCGGCATCGAAAAAAAAACATTCCGGAATGATTTACGACTTGAAAGGGCGTGAAGAAACAAAGCCTTTAAGCCTGCATATCGGAGACCTCGATTTGCTGAATGGGAGCCAAATTTATTTTCCCCGGGTCAATTATTTCTTGATGCACCGGTTTTGGCCCGGCCCGCTTACGCTTGTGATCAAAAAAAGAAGCGGCGAGAAAATGGGATACCGTTTTCCATCGCACAAAATTTTTCGCCGGTTGGTCGAAATGCTGGGCGAACCGGTTTTGGCCACAAGCGCCAATAAAAGCGGCCAAGCCCCCGCGCTTTCTCTTGCAAAAGCGCGGGAGTATTTCGGCGAAGCCGTTTCCGTTTATCTAGAAGGCGGAACGCCTGAGTTTCAAGGCGCTTCCACGGTACTGGATACGAGCCAATATCCGCCGGCCTGGATTCGCGAGGGGGCGAGGGCCAAGGAAATCCGCGCTGCCCTCGAAGAATTTGAAGCCATGGGCTTTCTTAAAAAGAAAATTCTCATTGCCTGCAGCGGAAACACGTGCCGCAGTCCCATGGCCGAGGGCTGGCTCAGGAAATATCTCCAGGAAAAAGGCTGGTCCGATAGTTTTGAAGTGCACTCTGCGGGCACCGCCGCACTCGCCGGACTTCCTCCGTCTCAAGAGGCCATTGAAGTGATGGAAGAGGAGCACATTGATATTTCACAAAAACGCGCCCGGCTTATCCACAGAGAGTTGATTCAGGAATCCAACATTATTTTTGTGATGACAGCAGGCCATAAAGATACTATTTTGGAGCAGGTGAGTGACGCAGAGAATAAAGTTCACATTCTGGATATTCCGGATCCCGTCGGGATGGACAGAGAGCAGTACCGCAAGACCTTTGAATTGATTCGAGAACGGATTCTCAAGGAGATGACATGGCTTCTAAAGTCGTAATCGCCTCAGACCATGGCGGAGTGAAACTCAAATCCGTTTTGGTGGATTATCTAGAAAAATTAAAAATTCCCGTTCAAGATATCGGAACGTACTCAGAAGACTCAGTCGACTATCCCGATTACGGTATTCGGGCTGCCCGTCGAGTGAGCGAGCACAAAAATGAAAAAGGAATCGTGATCTGCAAGTCCGGAATCGGGATGTCCATGGCCGCCAATAAAGTGCGCGGGGTGCGCGCGGCCTTGTGCCTGAACAGAAAAATGGCGGAGCTTTCCCGCAAACACAATGATTCAAATGTGCTGGTGCTGGGCGCGGCATTTGTTCCCGGGGAAAAAGCGAAGCAAATTGTAGAAACTTGGTTAAAAACGCCGTTTGAAGGCGGGCGGCACGAGCGGAGAGTCAAAAAATTAAACGACTATGAGGAAGAGAGATGATCCCCATGAGTGCCATGAACAAATCGGTATCGCGGCTTAAGGAAATTGACCAGGAAATTTATGAAGCAATTCGCGCGGAAGCCGGCCGGCAAAACGCGAATCTGGAGATGATGGCC
>JACQQR010000004.1 GCA_016206875.1 Candidatus Omnitrophota bacterium | reverse complement strand
CCCTGAGCCAGATCCTTCCTTCCGCCGCCGGAACCCTCGAATTCGGCGGCTACTTTTTTTAAAATATCACGGGCATCTACTGCGCTTCCGTCCAGGTCTTCGGAAAGAGCCACAAGCACGTTCACTTTACTTTGTGTAGGGTCCGCTGAAAAGAGCACAATAACAGACGCTTTTAGCTTTTGCTTTAACCGATCGGCAGCAGCCCGCAAATCCCCGGCGCTTGCATGATCCAAGTACTCGGAAACCAAGGAAAAATTTTTCAATTTGCAAACGCGCGCAGCCACGCTGTCTACATCAAGTGCTTGTGCAGGCGCCACGGCCCCAGATCGGTTTTCCGCTTCTTTTAATTTAGATTGAAGCTTTTTGATTCGCTCCGATATTTCCTCGGTGGAGGATTTCAAAAGCCCTGCGGCCTCGTTCAAACCGGCCCGTAATTGTCTTGTATATTTTAGCGCATTCATCCCCGTCAGGGCCTCAATACGGCGAGTGCCGCTTGCGACCGAAGATTCTTGAGTGATGATGAAAGCCCCTATATCCCCCGTGCGGGAAACATGCGTGCCGCCGCAAAATTCAAGGCTGAAATCCCCGACGCGTAGTAGACGTACTTTCTCGCCATATTTATCGCCAAAAAATGCCAATGCCCCTTCTTTTTTCGCTTCTTCAATCGATTTTACCTCTGTACAGGCCGGAATATTATCCAAAATAATTTCATTCACTTTATTTTCCACAGCCTCAATTTCCTGTAGCGTCAACGCTTTTGGATGCGAAAAATCAAAGCGAAGTTTGTCTTCATTGACTAAAGAGCCTAATTGACGCACGTGGGCGCCTAACAGCTTGCGCAACACAGCCTGCAAGATATGCGTGGCGGTGTGGTTGCGGCGGGTGGCGTTTCGTTTTTCGGGATTTACTTTTGCCCGCACGACGTCGCCAATTTTGAGCGTTCCTTTTTCTATTTTTACCGAGTGAAGAATTCTATCCTCTTCTTTTTGCGTATCCGTGACGCCCCCTCTAAAGGCGGGGCTTTCCAGTATGCCTTGATCCCCTACCTGGCCGCCGCCTTCTCCATAAAATGGGGTTTGATTGAGCACCACAAGCAACCGCCCTTGAGATTCTTCCAGAAACAGAACCTTGCCGCTGGCCTCCAATGTTTCGTAGCCCAAAAATTCTGTTTTCGCAATTCCGGCTAATTTTTTGGCCAGATCGGAAAGAACAAAAATTTCTCCGGAAATTTCACTTTTCTGCTTTGAACGCGCCCGCTGTTCTTCCATAAGCCGTTGGAAACCGGGCAAATCCACGTGTAACCCTTCTTGGGCAACAATCAACTCTGTGAGCTCGCCGGGAAAACCGTACGTGTCGTACAGTTTAAACATGTTATCGCCCGAAAGTGTTTTTGCCTTGCGGTTTTTCGTCTTTTGAATCATCTCCTGTACAATCATTGTTCCTTGTTCCAAAGTGATTACGAAGCGCTCTTCTTCCGCGCGAAGGGTCACCATGAGATTTTTTTCCGCCTGCTTTAATTCCGGATAAGCCTTTTCCATAACTTCAATCACCGGAGGCACAAGCTCAAATAAAAATGCGCCCTTTGCGCCGGCCTGCCGGCCGTGCCATACGGCTCTTCGAATCAGTTTGCGAACGACGTAACCCCGGCCTTCATTCGAGGGAATGGCTCCGTCGTGAATTGCAAAAACCACGGCCCGGGCATGGTCGACAATCGCGCAGAGGGAACGGAGAGTGACTTCGCAAACCGGTTTCTTTAGCCCCAGAATTTTCTCTGTTTCCCGGACAAGTATATCCAGCGTATCGATTTCAAAGTTGGTGCGTTTTCCTTGAATCACACAAGCCAGCCGCTCCAGGCCCATGCCGGTGTCAATATTTTTAGCGGCCAGCGGCGCGAGCGCTCCGCCGTCACGGCGGTTATATTGCGTAAATACCAAATTCCAAATTTCAGCGAATCGCCCGCAATCGCAGTCGACATTGCACGATGTGTTGCCACACCCCACCCCCTCACCTTGGTCAAAATAAATTTCCGAGCAAGGACCGCAGGGGCCATTCGGGCCGTCTTTGGGCGCGTTGGACGGCCAAAAATTGTCTTTGTCGCCCAGTTTCACAATCCAGTCGGGCCGGATTTTGATTGTGTCCCGCCAAATAAGGAAAGCTTCTTCATCGTTCTCATGAACACTCACGCGAAGCCGATCCCTAGAAATCCTCATTGCTTCAGTCAGAAATTCCCAGGCCCAAGAGATGGCCTCATTTTTAAAATAATCGCCGAAAGAAAAGTTGCCCAGCATTTCAAAAAAGGAGTGATGATACGGTGTGCGGCCCACGTTATCCAAGTCTCCTGTGCGCAGGCACTTTTGAGAACTGGCGGCGCGTTGTAGATCTTTTTTAACGCCGAGAAAGTAATCCTTGAACTGATTCATGCCTGCGCCGGTAAAAAGCAGCGTTGGGTCATTTTGAGGTACCAGAGAGTCGGAAGAAACGATTTTATGTCCCTTCTTCTCGAAAAAGTTCAAAAAGCTCTCTCTGATTTGATCTGTGGTCATGGTTCCCATTCGTTACTCTCTGAACACTTGGCAAGTTGGTGTATCACTTTCCGGCAAACCTCATAGTCAAAACCTTTACGCACCAACAAGTCATAAAGACGTTTCTTTTCTTTGGGCTCAAGCGCCTGATTGGGCTTTAATTTCATTTGAGCCGCTTCCAGCGCCCGTTCATACTGCTGCTCCGGATTTTCTTTTTCAAAACACTCAGAAATCAACTGCTCACTCAGCCCTTTTTGTTTCAATTGAAATCGGATACGGATATCACCGGAAGCCTTTCTTCTGAGCTCCTCACTATAAGTTTTCGCAAAGCGCGCATCATTAATTAAACCTTTTGTTTTTAATACGGCCAATGCCGAACGAATGTCAGCCGGACTCAATTTTTTTGCATACAGTTTTTTTATCAACTCATGTTCTGTGTGCATGCGCAGGGAAAGCAATTTCAGGGCGCAGCCGAGCGCCGATTTATCTATTTTCATGGCGGGCATTTAAAAAAAGAAACGGCTCCCAAAGTTGTGATTCAGGAGCCGCTTCTTATGTGGTTTTTTTGGTGATCTACTCTGCTACGGCCCCTGCCGGAACTAGGCCGGATGTCTCTTTTTGAGTCAGCTTTTCTTTGACCTTGGCCTCAATTTCTTCAAGAACTTTGGGATTTTGACGCAAGTACACGCGCACATGATCCCGTCCTTGGCCAAGGCGTTCTCCGTTATAAGAAAGCCAGGTGCCGGATTTCTCAAATACATTGCTTTCCACAGCCAAATCAATAATGCTTGAAGAGCGGGAAATGCCTTCATCAAACATGATGTCGAATTCGGCGCTGCGGAAAGGAGGCGCGCATTTGTTTTTCACCACTTTTACGCGCACGCGGTTTCCCACATTATCCTCGCTTTTTTTGATGGCGCCGATTCTGCGTATATCCAAACGAAGTGAAGAATAAAATTTAAGCGCTTTTCCACCGGGAGTTGTTTCGGGATTTCCGAACATCACGCCGATTTTTTCGCGGATTTGATTGATAAAAACGAGGCAGGTTTTCGATTTGGAAATCACGGATGTCAGTTTCCGTAACGCCTGCGACATCAACCGGGCTTGCGTGCCCATAAACGAGTCGCCGATTTCGCCTTCAATTTCCGCTTTAGGCACCAAAGCGGCCACCGAGTCGACCACAATCAAATCCACGGCATTGGATTTAACGAGCATCTCTACAATCTGCAGTGCCTGCTCCCCGTTGTCCGGCTGGGAAATAATCAGGTCTTCTACCTTCACGCCGATCTTTTCCGCGTAGACAGGGTCCAGAGCATATTCTACGTCGATGAATGCCGCCGTGCCGCCCCTGTGCTGAACTTGGGAAACAATGGATAAGGTGAGGGTGGTTTTACCGCTTGATTCAGGACCAAAGATTTCTACGATGCGGCCCCGGGGAACCCCGCCGATGCCAATCGCTATATCCAGCATCACGGAACCTGTGGGAATGCATTCAATCTGCTCCAGAGATTGCTTGCCATCGCCCAGCTTCATAATAGAGCCCTTACCGAACTGCTTTTCGATAGTGGCTAAAGCCTGGGCGAGCACTTTTTGCCGTTCCGTAGTATCTTTGACTTCCTTTTTAGGTTCTTGAATTTTCGATTTAACTTCTTCCAACTTTCCTTTTTTCTCATACACTTTCGCTTTTTCAGACATGACTTGGCTCCATTTTGTTTCAGGGTTTCCGGGGGCGCACATTATAATGGGCCTAGAAAGCAAAGTAAACCATGAAGACGCCTGGGGTGCATACCAAAAAAGGCAGTGAAAATTGGGTGCATATCACTTTAGGCAGTGAAAAT
>JACQQR010000079.1 GCA_016206875.1 Candidatus Omnitrophota bacterium | reverse complement strand
TCTTCAAATAACTCGCTATAAACCGGACGACCCGTTAAGGCCCGCAAGGTTTCCTGTGTAATAAAGCGCTTTCCCGCGCCGGTGATCACGCATTGAATCTGGGCTTCTTGTTCTTTTAGCCGTTCAATCAGATCGCAAATTCGGTATGCTGCAATACTGCCTGTTACCCCGATGAGTATTTTCTTTTCTTTGAACATGACTCGAGTCCATAGTCCATGGTCCATAGACCATGAACTATATTTACCCTTCTTTTTTCCGGCTCTTTTTTCCTGAGCCGGCGCTAATTTTCACTTTTCCGGCGGCAATTTCTTCCAGCGTGGTCGTAGTGACCTTTTTGGCATTAGTTTTTATTAAAGGCTCCATCCCTTCATTCAGCTCATTCGCCCTGTCCGACGCTCCGAGCACCAACTTGTATAAACTGGGACACTGGATAATTAATTGTTCTAGTGGAACATACACCATTATGACTTCCTCCCTTTTTGTCTTTCTTTTTCCAAAATTTCTTCCATCTCTCGCACCGTTTGACTCACCGTGTGATTCACCACGCAATAATCGTAATGTGTTGCCCGGTTCATTTCATACCGGGCTTCCTTAAAACGGGCCTCCATTTCTTCCTGCGATTCCGAATTACGACCCACAAGGCGCCGGCGAAGCGCTTCCAGTGAAGGCGGCTTTAAAAAAATATGAACGCTGGGTTTACAATGCCGTACTTTGTGCGCGCCGCGCGTGTCAATCACAAGCACCACGTCTTTGCCTTGAGCGAGCCTGCGCGTTACGCGGGATTTAGGCGTTCCATAATATTCCCGGAACACTTTGGCCCACTCCAGGAACTCATTTTTTTTGCGTGCCTCAAGAAATTTTTTGCGCGAAACAAAAAAGTAATCTTTTCCATGCCGTTCACCGGCACGCGGTTTCCGGGTAGTCCAGGAAATGGAACGCACCAAATGTTTGTCTTTGGCAAACAACTCGTTCATCACGGTTGTTTTTCCGGCGCCAGACGGCGCGGAACACACAATCAAAAGTCCTTGCCGGGCCCGGCGCCCAGGCCCTTTACCCTTATTGACCATGGGCCGGTTTTCTTTCTTCCAAACGGGCTAAAAGTGTTTCGGGTTCCACGCTTGATAAAATCACGTGGCCGCTATCGGCCACAATCAAGCTGCGCGTTCTTCTGCCGCTTGTGGCGTCTACAAGCCGGCCGGACTTTTGCGCTTCATGTTTTAAGCGGCGCGATGTGGAAGTCTCCGCGCCCACGATAGAAATAATGCGCGCGGCCGAAACTGAATTATTGAAACCGATATTGAGGAAGCTCATGCGCTCAGGTCCACGGACCGCGGTCCGTCGTCCGGGGTCTATTTATTCTACATTTTGTATTTGTTCGCGAATTTTCTCGAGCTCTGACTTGATCTCCACCACAGCACCGGCAATCGAAAAGTCCGAGCACTTGGAACCGATGGTGTTGGTTTCCCGGTTCATTTCTTGCACCACAAAATCCAAACGTTTGCCGACGTCGCCTTTTTCTTTCAAAATTTTTCCGAACAACTCTATATGACCCAATAGCCGCACAATTTCTTCGGTCATATCGGAGCGCTCGGCCACGAGCGCCGTTTCTTTTAATAATTTCTCTTCATCCAACATCAGGCCATGAGTCAGTTCTTTGATGCGCCGGTCGAGTTTCTGTTTATAAAGCGCCGGGAGATTCTTGGCCACGGCCTCTATCTCCCGGACACGTTTTACGATAGTTTTTAAGCGGCCCTCCAAATCATCTAAAATGATTTTCCCTTCTTTTTCACGGGAGTGCACAAAGGCCCGCAGCGCCTGCTCCAGAACCGGCTTCATCGCCGTCCAGATTTTGCGCGTATCCGCGGTTTTTTCTTTGATTTTCAGCACGTTGGAGAACGAAAGGATTTCGCGGGCAGAAATATCGTTTTTTATTTTTAATTTTTGCTCCACCTGCTTGAGCAAGGAAATATAGAATCTTGCGCGCTCGAAATCCAGCGAAAGCTCTTCGGCGGAATCCGCCATTCCTTCAATGCCGATAAACGCCGTTACTTTTCCGCGAACAATCTCGGTTTGAAGGAGTTTTTTGACTTCGGATTCCAGGCAAGCCAGTTCGGAAGGAAGCCGGACCTGCAAGTCGAAAAACCGCTGGTTGACCGAACGAATTTCTACTGAATAAGTACCCGCTCTCCTACCGCTGCGCGCATCGCCATAACCGGTCATACTACGTATCATGAAACACCGCCCTCGCAGAAAGAAAGCGGTTAGATTATAGGAAGCCTTTATCCCTGTCAAGCTAACGAACGCGCTCTAAGGCGTAATCCAGCAATAGTTCCAGGCTGTTACGGACGGGAATTTCGGGAAGCACGATTAATTCCAGGCGGGCTTTCTCAGTGAATTCGCAGGCCTTGGCTAAGGCGTATTCAATCGTGCGGTGC
>JACQQR010000081.1 GCA_016206875.1 Candidatus Omnitrophota bacterium | reverse complement strand
TGACCGAACGCACGCAGTACTTCTTCGGGCATCCGGATGGGTTGGATATTTCGATTTACAAATACGTGCACAGATGAACCTTCGGCAATTTTCCCGTTCGATTTTTTTTCGGATACACCATAAGCAAAATGGATTGAAGTATCCCCCAACTTGGCCACCGAAGTACACACCACGAGCTCATCGTCATACCGGCTTGGGGCGACGTAGCGGCAACGACATTCCACAACTGCCAGAAAAATTCCGTTTTTTTCCATTTCCGTGTATACAATCCCTTTATTCCTGAAATATTCAGTGCGGGCCACCTCGAACCAGACAAAATAGCTCCCGTAGTAGGTGACCCCCATTTGATCCGTTTCGGCGTATCGCACGCGAATCGGGCAATTGAAACTATCGGCGCTCATGACGCATCCTTTGATTTCGAAAAGCGGCAGAATAAATAAGCCCCTGAAAAAATCCCTACCGCATCGGCAAGAAAATCAAAAAAATCCATATTTCGTCCGGGCACGAATGACTGATGCCATTCATCAGAAGCCGCATAAATAAGAGAAAGAATAACCGCCATTTTAAAAAAAAATGAAACCGGCCTTTGTGCCCAAGCAACCCGATAATGCAAAAAGAACAGCCCGGGCAACGGAAAATACAAAACAAAGTGAATGATTTTGTCCAGATTGGGGATGGGGAGCTTGCGCATAACAGGGGGGGAGCTTGAAAGATAAAAAAGAAACCCTAAATACATGACAACCGGAAAAAGAGAAAACCAAAAAGCAGGCTTCGAACTATTCACGCAGCATTCCCGCAAGAGTTACCGCCGGAACAACTTCCTTTTTCTTTAGGCTTGCCGCAATCTTTTGACTCCGGTTTTTGAGGCGCACGGTAATCCGTGGCATAGAAACCCGTGCCTTTGAAAATCACCCCGGCTCCTCCGCTGATTAATCGTTTCACCGGCCCTTTACATTTTGGGCATCGTGCGAGCGGGGCATCAGACATCGCTTGAAATTTTTCGAAAATCCCGCAATGGCCGCATTCATAATCATAGTTAGGCATAGACTTGTTTTTGGCTCCTTTAGAATTTAATTTTTCCGAAAAAACCCTTCGGTTCTTCGGCTTTTTCTTTCCTCAATTTTGCGAACTGATACAGCAATTTTTTTTCTTCATCGGATAAATGAGAAGGCACCTGTATCAAAACCCGGATTAAAGCATCCCCCCGCGCGCTGCTTTGCACATCCGCAACGCCTTTATCTTTCAAACGAAAGACTTTTCCATTTTGTGTGCCCGCAGGAATTTTAAGCTCCATAGAACCGTCCAAAAGAGGCACGTCGACCGAACCCCCGAGGGCCGCGATACTGAACGGGATGGCCCATTCACAGGCAATATCATTACCCATGCGCTGGAAGAGTTCATGGGGACGCACGTGAATGAGCACATATAAATTTCCGCGTACGCCGCCGCGAACTCCGGCCTCGCCTTCTCCGGAAATTTTTAGCCGGGAACCGGTGTCGACTCCCGCGGGAATTTTTACATTGATTCTGCGCGGTTTCTCTTTGCGCGCCTGCCCTTTGCAGACAGGGCACGGCTTCGCAATCCACTCCCCCCGGCCTCCACAGCGCGGACAGGTGCGCGAGATACTAAAAAATCCCTGCGTGATGCGTACCTGGCCCAAGCCGCGGCAATCGCCGCAGGTTTCGCGCTTGCTTCCCGGACCCGCTCCTGAGCCACGGCATTCTTCGCATTCTTCCAAACGATGTATCTCGAAGGTGACTTCTTTTCCCGTGAGGACTTCTTCCAGATTGATTTCAATGCTGTATTGTAAGTCGGCTCCCCGCTCACCTTCCCGCGGATCCCCCCGGCGCCGCCCTCTGGATCCAAAAAAATCCTCGAACAAATCTCCGAAAATTTCACCGAAATCCCGGAAAGAATCCTGGAATCCTTCAAAACCGGTAAATCCCCTCCCGCCCATGGAATGGCCGAACTGATCATATTGGGCGCGCTCGGCAGGATTGCTTAATACGGCATAAGCTTCGGCCGCTTCTTTAAAATTATTTTCGGCTTCGTGATTTCCCGGATTTTTGTCGGGATGGTATTTCAGCGCAAGTTTACGATATGCCTTTTTAATTTCTTCGCTGCTCGCATTACGCGAAACCCCCAGCACTTCATAATAATCTCTTTTTTCAGTTCTTGACATAATGCATCCTATGTAATATCCGGATCTTTTTCTTCAATATTTTTTACCCCCGAAGTTTCCCCGCCTTTTGCAATGCGTACCCGGGCGGGGCGAAGCAAGCGCCCCTGAAACATATAGCCTCCTTCAAGCTCGCCCAAAATGGTGCCCTCCGGCACATCGGTATCTTCGACTTCGGCAATCGCCTCGTGTTGATGCGGATCAAATTTTTTTCCGATAGTTTCTTGGCGTTCAACCCCCTGTTGTTTCAGCATTTCGTGCATTTGCTTTCGAATGAGTTCGATTCCGCTCAATACAGATTCTTTCGAGTCTTTATGCGTTTGGGCATGCTCAAGCGCCCGGTCCAAATTATCCATCACCGGCAAAAATTCCCGGAGCAGCCGTTCATTCGCAAACTTGAAAAATTCCTCTTTTTCCCGGATGGCGCGCTTTTTTGCATTTTCATAGTCGGCCGCTGTGCGCAGCATTTTATCGCGAAGCTCTTCTAGCTCTTTGGATTTAGCGAGTAAATTCTGATATTCTTTTTCGGAAATCACGTGCTCTTTTTGATTCCGATCCGGATGTTCTTTTGTCTCTCCTTGAGTTTGATGTTCCGATTTTTTTTCTTCTTTTTTAGAAAACATCTCTACCCCTCCGCTCAAAAATACCGGGAAAGCATATTCCCGGTCTCGCAGGCAATAAAATCCACCAGTGAAATCACTTTGGGATAATCCATACGCTTGGGTCCCAGCACTCCCAAAAGGCCTATCGAATCATCTTTTAAATGATACGTGGATGTCACCAAAGAACAATCTTCAATTGTTTTCATTTCTTCCGCTTCATTTCCAATCGAAACCCTTACCCCGGAAGTGGCGATGCTGCGGTCAAAAATACGGGTCCATTTTTCCTTTGACTCAAAAAGATGAATGAACCTTCGATTTTTTTGCACATCATCAAATTCCGGTTTTTCCAGCACATTTCTTGAACCATCCAGGAACAATTTCAATTCCCGAACAAATTTCAAGCTTCCCCGAATCACTTTGATAGCCAACTCGTAGCTTTTCGCCAAGGAACTGCGGCATTCCTCGAGCTTATGACAAATGACGGATTCCATGGCGTGAAAGGCCATGCCTTCCATTTCCGAGTTCATGAAATTCACCAGGCGAGTCAGCATTTCAAGATCCGCCACCTCATCCAATTCGATAGCCCCATGCCAAACAAATCCGCTTGAAGAAACCCAAACAGCAATGACGCGCGCACCGTCCATCCGGATTAGAGAGACCTTTTTAAAATGCTGCATTTCAAACCGCGGGAAAATCACCAGACTTGCCTCATCCGTAAGGGTAGAGAGAAGCTTGGAAACTTTTTGCATTAAATCATCTACTGATTTCACTTGGTTATCGAATAC
>JACQQR010000080.1 GCA_016206875.1 Candidatus Omnitrophota bacterium | reverse complement strand
TTCCGCATGTCCGTGATGTCGGCTTTAGCCGGAGATTTGGAGCTTTTAGGCGGCGCGGGAACTTATGCCCTTGAGTTATTCGGGAATCACATCAGTTACGCTTTGGGCGGCTTGCTCATTTTATGGATGATTGCGCCATTTGTATTGTCGGTTCTATTTTTTAAGAAGAGGTGTTTTGCATGACAATAATTAAAATGGGATTCCTGGCGGTTCTTCTATTCGGGATGAGCGGCTGTTTGTCTGAGTCGCGCGAGCCAAGGGTTTTGTACGGGAAAGACACTTGCCAGGTGTGCCGCATGATTATCAGCGAAGAACGTTTTACCACGGCAATCAAAAATGAATCGCGCACTTTATATAAGTTCGACGGCATTGGCTGCCTCATTAAATTTATAAAAGAAAATCCCACGGCAGGCCGCCAAGTGTGGGTTCATGATTTCAATACGCAAAAGTGGTGCGAAGCAGAGCAAGCGGTTTTTGTCAAAGGGAAGGATGTGATTACGCCTATGGCTGATGGCCTGGCGGCTTTTGCGCTTTCGGATGAAGCCAAAGCTTTTTGTGCAAAAGAGAATGGGGAAATATTTATGTTTGATGAAATAGTTTCAAGTTAAAAGAAAGGGATCCGCTCAATGAATAAAAAATTATTCGCCGCCTTTGTAGTGTCGATTTTTTTCACAGCTCTTGTTTCCTCCGGTCTCGCCCAGGAAGGCGGGGCTGCGATTATGGGAAAAGTGTTATATAAAGGAGAGCCTATTGTTCCCAAGCCAATTAATTTTGGCGCCGAAAAACAGTGCGCCACGATGCACGGCGACAAAATGCCGGTCAATGAAGACGTCGTCATCAATCCAAACGGGACGGTGAAATGGGCGTTTGTTTTTATCAAAGAGGAAGTGCCCGGGGATTATCCCGTGCCCCAAGAGCCTTTGGTGATCGATCAGCAAGGATGCGTTTTTATTCCTCACGTGGCGGCGGTCCGGGCCGGGCAGAGCGTGGAGTTTTTGAATAGTGACCCTGTGCTTCATAATGTGCGCAGCCTTTCCAAAGAAGGGCAATCGTTCAATGTGGCCCAGCCCATTAAAGGAATGAAAAGCAAAAAAACATTTTCAAAGGCTGAGGTGGCCGTGCCGCTCAAATGCGATGTGCATTTTTGGATGCAGAGTTATCTTCATATCATGCCGCATCCTTTTTATGCCGTTACCGGGGAGGATGGTTCCTACAGCATTCAAGGCCTTCCTCCCGGAATTTATACTCTAGAGTTATGGCATGAAAAGCTAGGCAGTCGAAGCAAAACGGTTACGATTACGGAAGGGCAAGCCCAAACCGTTGATTTTGAGTTGGGAAACGAATAACGTACGGCGTACAGCGTACGGCGTACGGAGTACAGCGTAATTAGGGAAATGCCATGTTTGAGTCGATATGCCGTAATCCATACCGTCTTTTTTTTCCTTTGGGGATATTGATTGGCCTCTTTGGAGTGGGGCATTGGCTGTTTTATGGTTTGGGATGGATACAAAATTATTCCGGTCTGATGCATGCGTCGATTCAGATGCAAGGGTATTTGAGCTGTTTTGTGATTGGTTTTTTGCTTACGGCCATGCCCCGACTTTCGGGAGCGCCGGTGGCCACAAAAAGTGAGATCATTCTTTTTCTGATTCTCACAATCGACATTGTCTTATTTCTCACTGTAAGCTGGTGGCCGCTGGCGGATTTATTTTTTATTTTTTGGCTGCTTTCCATCGTTCGTTTCGCGGCTAAAAGAGTGTTTGCCCGGCGTAACAGCAATATGAAACCCCCTCTTGAGTTTATCTGGGTTCCCCTGGGTATTTTGCAGGGGATCATCGGCAGTGCTCTGCTTGCCTTGGGGCATCTTCATCTGCTGCCGGCCTGGGCATTGACCACAGGAAAGCCGATGATGCTTCAGGGTTTTTTACTTTCAATTGTGTTGGGTATCGGAGGATTTTTAGGGCCCAGATTAATGGGTGTTCAGCAGTTGATTCAGCCTGAGAATATACGGAAAGAAGAAGCCTGCGCTCCCGGTGCGATTCGAGGAAGCAGGAAAAAGAAAATAGTCGTTCACGTGACCGCGGGCATTTTGCTTTTCTTTAGTTTCTGGCTTGAGGGATTGGGTGCCAACCAAATGGCTTACGGACTGAGGGCGATGATTGTTTCGGCCATTTTCATTTTCACCCGGGTTTTGCCTTTTCTTCCACGGGTACGGCATGCCTTTACTTGGCTGTTATGGATTTCATTTTGGATGATTCTCTTCGGAAGCTGGCTGGAATTTTTATTTCCTGCCTATCGGGTCATGGCCCTTCATTTCATATTTTTGGGCGGTTTTAGTTTGATGACTTTTTCCGTGGGCACGGTGGTAGTGCTGAGTCACTCAGGAGAGGTAAAGCGACTGTATCAACCCCTTCCCATTCTTTGGTGGGTGGGTGCTTGTGTTTTAGGCACTCTTCTAATTCGAGCGCTCTCCGACTTTTTCCCGAATCAGTATTTTTTTATGCTTAGCTTGGCCGCAACCCTTTGGATTTTAGGCGCTCTCTCCTGGCTTATTTTCATGACCCCAAAAATTTTAAAGGACTCAGATGATGAGGATTTTAACCGGCAGCACGAATTGGCCAAATCAAAATAAAAAATACTGGGGGATTTACCGGCAAATGCCGTTTTAATGTGAACAATACATAACGGAGGTAATTTTATGAAACGTATATTGT
>JACQQR010000076.1 GCA_016206875.1 Candidatus Omnitrophota bacterium | reverse complement strand
CTACCCAAGTTCTATTCACCGCATTTGCATAACCCCTTTGCTATAGATGTCACGGCCACTGACCCGAGAAAAAACTGGATATGTAACTCAATGGAGGGACCTTAAGCATGCTCCCTGAATGTTTGTTT
Organism: Candidatus Omnitrophota bacterium; assembly: GCA_016206875.1. Classification (GTDB taxonomy): domain Bacteria; phylum Omnitrophota; class Omnitrophia; order Omnitrophales; family JACROU01; genus JACQQR01. Next base: position 4,775 of record JACQQR010000076.1, on the reverse strand, counting down.
TAATAAAAAAGCCGCAAAAATGGCCACAAAAATTGGCCGCAAAAATCGATTGATTTTGTAGGGGTTTTTGGGCTATAGTAGGGGCGCTTTAGGGGCCTTCGGGTTCCTAACTCGCCTAACACAAGAGGTTCTTAGCTTACATATTTTCCCCACTCAGGCTAGGAACCTCTTTTTTTTATATTATAAAGGTGAATGTTTGAACCATGACACATCCAAAACCCCCGGTTTTTCCGCCTAACTGTCCGGTGGACAAGACCCAAACGAAATCGCCAGACGCAAATAACACCCATCACCAGAACCGGTTAAAACAAATTGTACTTTCTGCCCTGAGAATCGTTATTAGCTTGGGCATGCTGGCGGCTGTTTTCTTTATGTTTCGGGGCAAGCTGGACGATGTGGGGCGGATTTTACTTGAAACGCGCCTTGGTTTTCTCTTGGCGGCCATTGTGATTTATTTTGCCGGATTTAGCCTGGTGACATACCGGCTAAAGCTTGTGATGGCTGTTCAAAAAATCCGTATGAATTTGAGAAATTTGTTTTCTATAGGTTTGATTGGCTTTTTTTTCAATAATTTCCTGCCTTCTTCTATCGGAGGAGACGCCGTAAAAGCCTACTACGCCTACCGGCTGAGCGGCAAAAAATTAGAGTCGTTTTCAGCTGTCTTTGTGGATAGACTCATGGGACTATTTACTTTAATCGGCCTGGCTGTGGCGGCGCTCATTCTTTTTAGAAGCCGTTTGGCGCTCCCCAATATTACGGGAGCCGTATTTCTTCTGGCGCTCGCGTGCCTGGCAGTGCTTATATTTTTCGGGAGCCGTCGCGCTGCCAGGGGTTTTAAAATATTCTCGTTTTTGATTCCCTCGGAGAAATTTCGCGAAAAAATCCGCAGTTTATATCATTCCATCAACGGATACCGGCACCATCCGGGGCCGGTAACGGCAAGCTTGCTTCTGTCCGTTATGTCCCAAAGCCTGTTTATTATCGTAAGTTATTTTCTGGCCTTAAGTTTGAACACCTTCGTTCCGTTATGGGTATTTTTTATATTGATTCCGGTCATTGGGACAGTCAGTATGGTGCCTTCTTTAAACGGTTTAGGGGTCAGAGAAGGAGCCTATGTCTATTTATTTTCTTATTATTGTTCCTCCCAAGAGGCCTTTGCCCTGTCTATTTTGAATTATTTCATTCTGATTCTGTTTAGCTGCGTAGGCGGGCTGGTTTATTTCATGCGCCGGCTGGTTTTTATTAAGGAAATGGTTTCCACAGACATGATTGAAGAATTAGCGGAACTAGAAAAAGAAGAGGAGAGGAGACTATCATGATTGATCCAGAACTGCTCAATATTTTGGCTTGTCCAATTTGTAAAAAAGAAGTAAAGTTGCAAAACGACTTTCTGGTGTGCGAAGCTTGTCGTAAGCGTTATCCCATAAAAGATGGGATTCCTATCATGTTAGTGGAGGAAGCGCAATCTTATTAGCCCTTATAGTTCAAATAAGTGGTGCATCACGGAGGAAGGCATGAATTTAAAGGAATTAAAAGAAATCATCAGCTTAATGAAGGAAAGCGGTTTATCCGAACTTGAGATTGAAAAAGAAGGTTTCAGAATACGGCTGAAGAAACAAAATGACCAGATTACCTTTGGTGATATTGCTCCGGAGAAAATCAGTTTACAAGCGCCGACCCGTGAGCCTTTAGCCCAGATTCCCGCCGGCGCTGCGCTCCCTCAAGCTTTGGCCGCAAATGAACTCATAATTCGCTCTCCCATGGTCGGCACTTTTTATGCCTCTCCGGCGCCGGATCAACCTCCTTATGTAAATATAGGCACCGTCATTCAACCCGACGACGTTTTGTGTATTATCGAAGCCATGAAATTGATGAACGAGATTAAGGCAGAATCCGGGGGAAGGGTTGTAGAGATTTTAGTGGAAAATGGATCCGCTGTGGAGTTTGATCAGCCTCTCTTCAAGGTAGTGCTTCCGTAATGTTTAACCGGATTTTGATTGCCAATCGCGGGGAAGTGGCTGTACGCGTCATTCGTGCTTGCCGTGAGTTGGGCATTGAAACAGTTGCCGTTTATTCAAAAGCCGACAAAGACTCCTTGCACGTGAAGTTGGCCCATGAAGCGATTTGCATCGGAAATTCCCCCAGTTCTGAAAGTTATCTCAATATCCCCGCCATTATCAGTGCCGCTGAAATCGCGGACGTGGAAGCCATTCACCCGGGTTACGGATTCTTGGCCGAAAACGCGCATTTTGCGGAAATCTGCGACTCTTGCCAAATCAAGTTTATTGGTCCTAAGCCTGAAAGCATCCGGCTCATGGGCGATAAAGCGATGGCACGCCAAACAGTAAGCAAAGCAGGACTTGCCATTATCCCCGGCACCGATGTTGTCCCTGAACAGGAGGACGCCCTTCGCTCGGCAAAAAAGATAGGGTATCCCGTGATTATTAAGGCGAAATTGGGCGGCGGCGGCAAAGGAATGAAAGTGGCCCACAATGACGGAAAACTAGTCAGCGCTTTTTTGACGGCACGCGCTGAAGCCGAAGCGGCTTTCGGCAATGGCGATGTGTATATTGAAAAGTATATTGACGAGCCCCGTCACATTGAAATACAGATTCTAGCCGATCAGGCCGGAAACATGGTCTATTTGGGCGAAAGAGATTGCTCGATTCAGCGCCGTCATCAAAAATTGATTGAAGAAGCCCCTTCTCCTTCCTTGAGCAAAAAGGCCAGAAAAAAAATGGGCGAAACGGCTGTGAAAATAGGCAAGGCCGTAAAATATGAAAATGCCGGAACGGTGGAGTTTTTAGTGGACCAAAATGAAAATTTTTACTTTATGGAGATGAATACACGGCTTCAAGTGGAACACCCGGTCACCGAAATGATTACAGGCATTGATATTGTGAAAGAACAAATCCGTATTGCCTCGGGAGAAAAGTTGGGCTATAGTCAGGAAGACGTCCATTTCCGCGGAGCTGCGATTGAATGCCGGATCAACGCCGAAGATCCCGCGAATCATTTTATGCCCAGCCCGGGCAAAGTTGAAACTTATGTTCCCCCGGGGGGGCCGGGAGTGCGGGTTGACAGCCATATGTATCCGGGATATGTGATCCCGCCTTTTTACGATTCCATGATTGGGAAAGTGATTACGTACGGGCATCACCGCCACCAGGCTATAGCGGCAATGATACGGGCGCTTTCAGAAATGCAGATTGGACCGGTGAAAACAACCATCCCTCTTCAACTGCGCATTATGAATCGTCCGAACTTTCAAAAAGGGCGGGTCAATACGGGTTTTATCGATAAGCTTCTTTCAGGGCAGCTTCCGGGCCCGGACAAAATAAGTTCATGAAAGTATTTGATTTATTCACAAAGATATTTTCTGTGTTCGCATTTCTTACCATCGGCAGTTTGCTCTTGATGGTGGCGCTCCATATTGTGGCCTGGAATGATTTAGCGCGCGATCTGGGCAGGCTTTATGAGGAGCCTGTTGCCCAAATACAAGCCTTTCTCATCGGGATATTCTTTATTTTTATGGGGCTGGCCTTCGCCAAAATTCTCATCAAACAAACTCGTTATGCAGGCGGGCTTGTTTATACAGGCCCCCTGGGACGCACCACCGTTTCCATCAATGCCGTTACCGATGTCGTGCGCAAGGCCCTCAAGAAATTTCCCGAAATCCTTACCTTCACGCTCAAGTGCCGCAGTTATGAAACCAAGGCCGAAATCAAAGTGTATCTGGTGTTGCAGGAAGGCGCGGCCGTGCCCCGTTTTACGGATGAGGTCAAACAGGAAATTTTGTCCCGCCTTCGCAAGGTATTGGGACTGATTGTGGATGATGTGGAGATTTTTATAGAAGTTCGCAGTTTTTCAGCCGCAGGCGGAGCCGCCCGAGGTGGAAAAGGAAACGCCTCGTTTGACGTCATACCTGTGCGTAAGGCATCGTAGAAAAAGAAAGGATAGTAAAAATGAAGCGAATAGGAATTCTCACCGGGGGAGGGGATTGTCCGGGACTCAATGCAGTGATCCGAGCCGTAGTCCGTTCGGCGATCAATGAACATGTGGAAGTGCTCGGGTTTCGAAACGGCTGGAAAGGCATGGTTGACAACGAAAAAGAAGTGTTAGATTCGCGAGCTGTTTCCGGAATCCTGCCGAAAGGCGGAACCATACTCGGCACTTCGAGAACCAATCCCTACAAAGATCCAAAAAACACAGAAAAGTTGAAAGAGACCTTCGAAAAAAATCAGCTCGATGCTTTGGTGGCTGTCGGAGGCGAAGATACTTTGGGCGTAGCTTCCAAGTTAGCAAAAGAGGGGCTGCCTATAGTGGGCTGCCCCAAAACCATCGACAATGATTTAAGCTGCACCGATTATACGTTTGGCTTTGATACGGCGGTTAACATTGCCATGGAATGTATCGACCGGCTGCATTCCACGGCCGAATCACATAACCGGGTGATGGTCGCCGAAATTATGGGCCGCCACGCGGGCTGGATTGCGCTTGAAGCAGGGCTTGCCGGCGGGGCCGATGTGATTTTGATTCCTGAAGTGCCGGTGGATATCGATGATGTGTGCCGGATTATCAAACAGCGCCATTCCCGCGGGAAAAATTTCAGCATTGTCGCCGTAGCCGAAGGCGCCCAGCTCAATCAAAAAGATGTGAAACAGGAAGGGAATCTGGATCAGTTTGGCCACGTGCGATTGGGCGGCATTGGCAATCAGATTGGCGAGCTGATTGAAAAGAAAACCGGTTTTGAAACCCGCGTGACGGTTCTGGGT
>JACQQR010000075.1 GCA_016206875.1 Candidatus Omnitrophota bacterium | reverse complement strand
GTGTTCTAGGAGGAGTCAGCGATAACGAAGCGTTTGATGTGACCCCCTATGCCTTAGAAGCAAGCGAATACTTTATGAATCATTCTCATTATCATAGTCTTCCAAGAAAAATAAAAATTGGCTTTGAAGGATGTCCGGAGGATCATACTTTTATCGGTATTCAGGATATAGGCGTCCAGGCGGCATTGGATGCAAACCGCGACCCGTTTTTTCAAATCTATGTAGGAGGAGGCCTAAGCACCCAACCTTTTGTTGCACAACTTTTAGAAGAGCGGACGGAAACCGGGCGTCTTCTAGCCACTCTTGAAGCCGTATTAAAAGTATTTGACCAACACGGAAATCGAAACGACCGAAAACATGCCCGGTTAAAATATTTGGTGCTGGACCTGGGCATTGAGAAATTCCGCGATTTAGTATTTGAAGAAAGGAAAAAAAACTTTTTCGTTTCCCGGGATTTTCCACAATCACTCAATAGCAGTCGTCCTTGTGAAGGCAAGCCATTAAAAAAACTGCCCTCTGACTTGAAATTTCGAGAGTGGCTGGAGACAAACATTTATTGGCAAAAACAGAAAAATTTTGCGACAGTTTTCGTTCAATGTCCATTGGGCAATTTGCCGCCGAAATCGCTACAGGCCCTTGCGCATATCGGCCGGAAATTTCATGCGCAAGATATCCGCACTACAATCACTCAAAATTTGGCGCTTCGCGGGATTCATCAGAACTTGCTTTCGGCTTTATATCGCGCCCTGAGAAAAAACGGGCTGATTTCTTTATGCCCGGCCGGGCAAATTACGGACATTACGCGATGCGCCAGTGCGGACAGTTGCGATTCCGCTTTTACCTCAACTCGCGGATTAGCCCTGGCATTACAAGGAATGCTTGAAAATAGTTTCGGCACCCATCGAAGTGAAATAAAAAATATCCGGATAAAAATTTCGGGGTGTCCTAACGCATGCGCTCAGCACTCCATAGCCTCCATTGGATTTCATGGGCTCGCCAGACGCGCGGGCAACTATTTAATTCCAAGCTACCGGATGTTTGTGGGGGGAAATCCCTCGAAAGGAGCCACTTGCTTCGGAAAACTGATTGGGACAATTCCTGCCCGACGCATCCCTCAAAGCGTAAAGGACATTCTGGAAATTTTTTTAAGAGAACGAAAATGGAATGAGGATTTCTCGGCATTTACTCACCGCGTAGGAAGCGCCGCGCTGCAAAACCCCCTCCGGGCTTATCAAGAATATACCCCCCTCGATGTAGTCAAAGAAAATCTCTTTAAAGATATGGGAAGCGATGATATATTTTCTCTTCCCAATCTTTCAAAACACGAACCGGACTGAGCGCTTTAATAACGGCTTCCATTTCTTAATCATCTTTTAACTGAGTCTTTGCAAAATAAGTCCTCTCTTTAATGTTGTCACCCCCGCGGAAGCGGGGGTCCAGTGATTGGATTCCCGCTTTCGCGGGAATGACAAGCTCCTCCCTAACAAAATTAAACAACGTATCAAGTGCTTTAAGTGATATGCACCCCGCCCATTTTCAATTTACTCATGCCGTAGTAGTGTGACCTACGTCATATTCGTAAACAATGCCGCCCGATACACTTATTGGCAGGGTAGAAGGCGGTGAATAATATGCGGGGCAGGCTGGGTGAGTACGCCAGGTATAAACCTGTTTTCGTGGAAGCCATTCGCGAGCATGTGTGCCGTCACTGTATTGATTTTGGCAATGACGGCACCTGTCAGACGATTGATCCTTTGGGCTGCGCCATATTTCGTCATCTGCCTAAATTGATTCACATTGCCGGAACTTTGCATGAGACAAAAATCGAGCCCTATATCGAAACAGTCAGAAAAGATATTTGCAGAAAATGCCGCGCTTTGAATCCTGATGGCAGTTGCTGGCTGCGTTCGCGAGTTGATTGCGGTCTGGACCGGTATTTAATTCTTGTTTTTGAAGCTTTAGAAGAAGCATGGGACGTCATTAGGACAAAACAAAAAACACTTTCGTCCGCTAACCAAACCGATTGAAAAATGTTCGAACCCGATATCGACTTTGCAAAGAGACCTTTTCTTGTTATTTGGGAAACCACGCGAGCCTGCGACCTTTCCTGTGTTCATTGCCGCGCCTCGGCTGAACGGGAGCCTCTTCCCGGCGAACTGAACCATGGGGAAGCCTTAAAGTTAATTCGTGGCGTAGCTCATATGGGCACACCCATTTTCATCTTTAGCGGGGGAGATTGCTTAAAAAGAAATGATCTATTTGAATTGATTGCTTACGCCAAAAACTGCGGGCTAAGAACAGGGGCTATACCGGCGGTCACCCCAGCCATAACCAGAGAGTGCCTAAAAGAACTTAAAGAAAGTGGTTTGGATCAAGTGGCTTTCAGCCTCGACGCAGCCAACGCCCAGGAACATGACTCCTTTCGAAGAACACACGGGGTTTTTCAAAAAACGTTAGAGGCAATCCGCGTATCTCAAGAAGAGGGATTAAGGGTTCAGATTAATTCCCTGATTAATCTTCATAATATTTTACATCTGGATGATTTAATCGAATTGGTGAAATTATCGGGAATCGTTTTTTGGGAAGTCTTCTTCCTTGTGCCCACAGGCAGGGGGCAAGAATTAGGGCTTTTGGAACAGAATCGGGTTCACCAGGTATTTGAGAAAATTTATGCGCTTGAACGGGAACAAAGGTTCGTAATCAAAATCACGGAAGCGCCTCATTATAAGCGATTTTGCATTGAAAAGGAAAAGAGCGCCCCTTATTTGTCGCTCCCGTCCCGGATGCCGAGCCGGAACGGGAATGACAAAAGTGCCATTCGCCGTGCTCCGCAAACAGTGAATTCCGGCAAAGGTTTTCTTTTTGTTTCTTCTCAAGGAGAAATTATGCCCAGCGGATTTCTGCCTATCTCCTGTGGAAATATCCGCAAAAATTCTCTTCAAGAAATTTACCAAAACTCTCCTCTTTTTAAAAATTTGAGAAATACTTCGCTGCTTAAAGGCCGATGCGGACAATGCCGATTCAGAGAAGAATGCGGAGGCTCCAGGGCCCGGGCCTATGCGCTTTCTGGCGACTACTACGCTGAGGATTCTTTGTGTTCTTACCAAAACTAAATATTCATTTAGCCTGCATTACTTTTGTTTTTGCTTTTTTAATGATGATTCCGGCCGCCCGGAGCGAATCCGGTTCTGCCAGCGCTTGTGTCAGCTGTCACGAAGATATTTGGGGAGAAGTCAAGGACAGCATTCATGCCAAACAGGGAATGAGTTGCCATCACTGCCACGGCGGAGACCCTTCTCAAAAGGATTCGGCGTTGGCCAAGGCCCCGGGAACCGGATACATCGGCATTCCGGATAAAAAGCAATTAACCCAGACCTGCGGCACTTGCCACAGTGATGTTGCGTTTATGAATCCATACGGAACCCGCACCGATCAGTTGGCCCGATATCACACCAGCGCCCACGGCAAGGCATTATTCGAAAAAGATGACAAACGAGTAGCCAGCTGCAGCGATTGCCATGGCTATCATGATGTTCTCCAAGTAAGCGACCCTGCCAGCCCCGTTTATCCGTTTAATGTGCCCAAAACCTGCGCTACATGTCATGCCAATGAAAAGCTAATGTCTCAATATGGACTGCCTGCGGACATTTTTGAAAAATATAAAAATAGCGCGCACGGCACTGCGTTGCTCGAAAAGAAAGACACCGGAGCCGCCCATTGCGCCAGCTGTCATGGAAGCCACGGCGCTATACCGCCGGGCGTGAGTGAAATTCACGCCGCCTGCGGCAAATGTCATATTAATGAACAAAGTAATTTCCTGGGAAGCGTTCATGCGGGACTCGCCCCGGATAAAAAGTTTTTGCAATGTGCCGCCTGTCATGGTTTTCATGATATTCAACCCGCCAGCCCCGAGCTTTTTTCTCAATCTTGTATTCGGTGCCACACAGACGAGAGTCCGGCTTTCCTAGTGGGTAAGACGATTCAAGGACAAGTGGAAACCGCCGAGCAAACATTTCATACTCAGGACCAAAATATTCAATCCGCCCGCAGCGAAGGCATTTTTACGCAGGATGAAGAAGCCATGCTTAGCGAGATGAAAACGCATCTCATTGAAATGACCACCAAACAACACATGCTCAAAGAAGGAAAAATTGCGCCCCTCCTAGAAACCATCGAATCTCAAGCAAAAGAAATTAACAATACCTTGCAGGCAAAGCGTAATTCTATCCGCTGGCGGTTTCTGGCCCTGATTCCTTTATGGATATTTATTGTGATTATGGTGATTGCATTCATTCTCAAATATCACAGAATGGATAGAAATGAATAATCCAAATCGACCCGATCAACCCAATCAACCCAATCAAAAAACCCGCAGGGATTTTCTAACCCTCCTGATTCAAGGCGGCCTCTTCATGACGTTTATCAGCATGGTGCTTCCGGCAGTGGCCTACCTTTTGCCTATCACGCGCCGGGGGCCAACCTCGGGATTGGAGGAAGTAGGCAAAGAAGAGGATTTCCCTCTCTGGGGCCATAAAAAAGTCGAAGTAAATGGCTCACCGGTGCTGGTGATCCGCACGCCGAAGGAAATTAAAGCCTTTTCGGCCATTTGCACCCACTTAGGCTGTGTGGTGGGATGGGACAGCGCCAAAAAATTAATCGCCTGTCCTTGCCATGCCGGTTTTTTCAATTTGGAAGGAAATGTAGTTTCGGGCCCGCCGCCTAAACCATTGCCGATTTACGAAGTGGTTGCGTCGGACGGAAAAGTGTTCGTGAAGTTTTAAATTTGTTGTCATTCTGAGGCCGACGCAGTCGGGCGAAGAATCTGGGTTGCAATCCCTTTAATGTTTGCGAAGCTAAAAATATACTTAACGATGTGACAAGTAGATTCTTCGCTACGCTCAGAATGACAGAATGATGAATGAGGGGTTTCTTTTATGAATCTTAAGAAAACAATCGGCAGCTGGATTACGGATCGGTTTGATGTAGAAAAAATCCGCGAGCCCATCAATTACCAATTAAAGAAACCCCTGCCGCCTCACACAGGCTGGTTTCACACCTTGGGCAGCCTTTCTTTATTTCTTTTCATCAGCCAGGTGCTCACCGGCATTCTGCTGTTGATTTATTACCGCCCGACTATTCGCGAGGCCTTCGAAAGCGTTCAATTCATCATGACCAAGCCTTATTTAGGATGGCTGTACCGGCAAGTGCATGCCTGGGGCGGCCAACTCATGATTATCATTGTGTTTCTGCACATGCTGAGAACTTTTATCACCGGCTCCTTCAAAAAACCCAGAGAAATCACTTGGATATCGGGAGTGATTCTTTTTCTCACTACTTTAGGATTCGGTTTTACGGGATATTTGCTTCCCTGGAATCAACTGGCTTATTGGGCCACAACAGTGGGCACTGAAATCCCGGCAGCCATCCCTTGGGTAGGGGACTGGCTTAAAACATTTTTAAGAGGCGGCCCCAATGTGGGCGGCGAAACGTTGTCGCGCTTTTTCGTCATTCACGTCATCATTCTTCCCTGGGCTGTATTCTTCTTGATTGCGATGCACTTATTTCTGGTCCGGTTTCAGGGTATTGCCACACTGGATCCCGTGGGTGAGGAAAAAGATATAGGAAAGAAGGGAATTCCTTTTTTCCCTCATCATCTTTTGAAAGAAGGAGTGGTCTTTTTTATCCTGCTCGGTGTTTTGGTCACTTTAGCTATTGTTTTTCCCTTTGAGCTTGGAGAGAAGGCCGATCCCATGCAAACTCCGCATGCCATCAAACCGGAATGGTATTTTTTGCCGATGTATCAGGTGCTCAAATTTGCAGAAAAAATGTGGGGGCTTCTGATTATTTCCTTGGCCCCGCTCTTTCTATTTTTGTGGCCGTTTTTGGACAAATCGCGCCCCCGCAATCCGCTCAAAAGACCGCTGTCGATGACGTTCTTTGTTTTGGTGCTTCTTTCTCTTCTCATTTTCGGCTTGATGGGATACTTCTCTGAAAAAAACGTGAAAATTTTCAATACGGATTATCACATTGATATTTATGGAATGCCTCACAAGATATTACCCAACGCAACTACGGAGCCAACCCATGAAAAATAAAGTACTGATTCCGATTTTTATTGCCGCTTTCAGCCTGATGAGTTTCAATGCCCTGGCTTTAGATCACGAGTTTGTGGGAGCCCAAAAATGCGCGCTCTGCCACAAAAAACCCGAACAGGGGGAACAGTACCGGATTTGGCAGGAGTCGAGACATGCAAAAGCTTTTGAGACTTTAGGAACCCCGGAAGCCAAGAAAATTGCCGCTGAAAGAGGCATAGAAGATCCTCAAAAAAGCGGAGAGTGTTTGAAATGCCATTCCACGGCCTATTATTTCACCCCGGAAAAAGTGACGGATGCCATTCGGGTGGAAGAAGGCGTTTCCTGCGAAACTTGCCATGGCCCGGGCAAGGATTATATGAAGAAAAGCATTATGGAAGACCTGGACGCCGCCAAAGAAGCCGGACTTATAATCCCGGATGAAAACACCTGCGTGAAATGCCACAATCAGGAAAGCCCCAACTTCGTGCCTTTTGATTTCAAAGAAAAATGGGAAAAGATCAAACATCCTATTGCAGCATGAGTAAATTGAAAATGGGCGTAGCCCATTCTCAAACTGCATAGTACCGCGAATCCCCAATATTAAATGTTTTGCGGTACTAAGCCGGTTGAATAATATGTCGATATCCAGAGGATGACATCATCCAGGGACGATTCCTCTTAAGGGAACCGTCCCTGATAACACCTGATGGCATTATGGAGTCGGCGTGGCTGAAAATCCATCTTCTAACTCAGAAAAAAGTTATTTTCAAAATTGGATTAGCGTAATTGGCGCTATATCCTCTATATTTTTCTTCTCCATTATTCTCTTTCTTTTTATCCTGGATCTTTTTGTTGAAGGCATCAATCCTTACCTGGGCTCGGTCACTTATTTTTTTCTGCCGATTTGCTTGATCGCAGGCCTCCTTCTGATTCCGCTGGGTGCCTGGCGCGAAAGGCGGCGTCGCCACAAAAAAGGTCAGTTACACCGCTTTCCCCTCGTTGATTTTAACAATCCTCTGCATCAAAAAATTGCCTACGTATCGATTGGCGTAGTCACTCTTTTTCTTTTATTCACCATGGTGGGGACGTACAAAGCCTACGAATTTACGGAATCGCCGGAATTCTGCGGCCTATTGTGCCATCAGGTGATGGCGCCCGAGTACACGGCCTATCACGAGTCTCCCCACGCCCGCGTGGCCTGCGCCAGTTGTCATGTGGGGCATGGTTTTGATTGGTATCTGCGGTCTAAAGCTTCGGGGACATATCAGCTTTATTCTATTTTATTTAACAAATACCACCGGCCCATCGAAACGCCCATCAAAAATATGCGCCCGGCCCGTGAAACCTGCGAGCGGTGTCATTGGCCCAGCCAGAATTATGGAATGGTTGAAAAGGACTTGCATTATTTCCTTCCCGATGAGCAGAACACCCAATGGAAAACTCGTATGATGCTTTTCGTAGGCGGCCAAAGCGCTCCTTATCAGTACGGAGAAGGCATTCATTGGCACATGAACGTGAATCATCAAGTTTTCTTTATTGCTGCGGATAAAGAGCAGGAAAAAATCCCTTGGGTTAAATCCACGGGACCCAACGGGAAGGAAGAAATTTATATTGATGAGGACACGCAGTTTACGGCAAGCCAGCCTCCAGCGGGAGTGGAGGAATTGATGGATTGCATGGACTGCCATAACCGGCCCAGCCACCAGTTTCGCGCGCCCTCCAGATCGGTCAATGAAGCGATGAAATTGGGCTTCATCGCGCCCGCGCTGCCTTATATGAAGCGGGAAGCTGTCAAAGCATTAACCGCCGGTTATGCGACAACCGAGGAGGCTTTAGAAGGCATTCGGATGAGGCTAGAGAAATTTTACTCCGAAAAATATCCGGAAATTTTTAAAGAAAAGAAGGACCAGCTGAATCAATCTATTCAGACCCTCCAGCAAATTTATTCTGTCAATTTCTTCCCCCAGATGAAAGTGAGCTGGAAGGCCTACCCGGAACATATTGGGCACATGATTTCAACCGGATGTTTTCGCTGTCATGACGGCAAGCACAAAACCACGGAAGGAAAAGCAATTTCAAATAAGTGTGAAACGTGCCACGCGATCGTTGCCCAAGGCCCGCCCGAAGCCATGGAAACCTCCATGACGGGACTGGAATTCCGCCATCCGGATCAAACGGAAGAAGGTTGGAAGGAGATGTCCTGCACGGATTGCCACGATGGGGCGCTGGCCTAAATTCAAATTGCTTTTTGCGTTTTAATCTTCCAGGCGAGCGCGCCCACTACGGCCAAATCGAGCGCAATAAATGCCGCAACATAGGCCACTCCGCCGCCGCCAAAGCCGTAGCTGTGCAGTCCTGCCGCCAGAACAAAGTTGACGCCATACCAGGCCATCAAGACCCCTAAGAATGCCACAATGGATCCCACGGCCAAGCCCAGGGGACCTATCCACTGAACCAGCCGCATGTGAAGAATAATCAAATAGCCGATTAAGGCGATGAGCGCCCAAGTCTCTTTCGGGTCCCATCCCCAAAAACGGCCCCAAGAATAATGGGCCCACACACCGCCCAAAATCGTTCCACTCGCCAGCAAAATCACGCCGATCTGGATCAGCCGGTATAGCCAAGCGCCAATACTTTCAATCAGCGCTTTATCGGAAGGTTTGAAAGCGAATAAGAATAGTAAAACATGTCCCACAATCATGGCTAAAGCAAAAGCGCCGTAACTCAAGGTGATTGTCAGCACATGGATGGTGAGCCAGTAATTACTGCGCAGAACAGGCACTAGCGGGGTGATGGCAGGATCGAGAAAAGCAGGAATATTTTGTACGAGGTATAAAGTCAAGCTGGCTAATAGAGCCGTGGCCGGCCAAATCACCGGATTCCGGTAAAAAAAGTAAAGAATCAGTGAAAACATCACGGCCGCCCATGCCACCCAAATCACGGATTCATACATATTGCTGACCGGAGGGCGGCCTGCAATGAGCGATCGCAGCAAAATACCGTAAGTATGCAATAAGAAACCCGCCAGAAACGCACCCCGCCCAAACCAGCCCGCCCACTTCACAGAAGGGCGGAAGAGCGCGATTGAAAATAGAATGAGAGCGGCAAAATATGCCCAGGATGCCCAACGAAAGGGATGGAGTTGGTTGAACGTTACTTCCAACTCGAATGCACTGCCCAAAAAAGTTTTTTGCGTGAGGAAAGAGATATAAGCCGGATTGGCCTCCGAGAGACCTTTGAATTCTTTTACCGCCGTATCCAG
>JACQQR010000072.1 GCA_016206875.1 Candidatus Omnitrophota bacterium | reverse complement strand
TTTCATAGATAGAGAAGCAAAAATAACACACTAAATGCCCTTGTGCAAACTGGTATAATGCGAAATCTTCTCTTACCGGGGAGAACCCTTAGGAGGCCAATCATGAAAGCAGTTTACTTTGAACAGCACGGCGGAACAGACGTTCTGAAATATGGCGAACGGCCCGTGCCCGAGATTTCTGAAAATGAGGTCATGGTGCGCCTTAAAGCGGCATCGGTGAATCACTTAGACATTTGGGTGCGGCAAGGAATGCCCGCAATCCCCATTGCCCTTCCCCACATTTCCGGATGCGAGGGCTCAGGGATTGTCGAATCCGTCGGAAGTAGTGTACACAACGTACATCCGGGAGATTGTGTCATTGTGGCGCCGGGAATTCCTTGCGGCCGCTGCCGATTTTGCGCATCCGGCTGGGACAGCGCCTGTCCGGAATATCGCATGGTGGGTTTTCAAGCGGACGGTTGCTTCGCTGAATTTGTGAAAGCGCCGGTCACAAATATCATTCCGATTTCCAAAAAATTCTCTTTTGAAGAATGGGCCTCTGTGCCGCTTGTCTTTCTGACGGCCTGGCACATGCTGATTACGCGCGCCGAGCTTAAGCCCGGCGAAACCGTGCTTGTGCAGGCGGCCGGAAGCGGCATCGGTATTGCCGCCATTCAAGTGGCCCGGACAGCCGGTGCGCGTGTCGTGGCCACCGCCGGCACGGACGAAAAATTGAAAAAGGCGCGCGCGTTGGGCGCTCATGAAGGCATTAATTATAAAAGAGAAGACGTGGCCAAACGCGTGCTTGAGATAACGGAAGGCCGCGGCGCGGACATAGTCTTCGAACATGTGGGGCCTGAAACTTGGGAATCGAGCATGAAAAGCCTTTCCAAGCTCGGGCGCGTGGTGACTTGCGGGGCTACTTCGGGACCTAAAATTGAAATCGATTTGCGCTTTCTCTTCATGCGCCAAACCAGCATTTTGGGAAGTTATATGGGCGGCCGCGCGGAACTGGACCGGGTGCTGGAGCTTTTCCGCTTAGGTGAGCTAAAACCGGTGGTTGATAAAACTTTTCCCCTGAAAGAAACGCGCGAAGCGCAGGAATACATGCTGGAGCGCAAGAATTTCGGAAAGATTGTGGTGAGGATTTAAGATGTTCCCCCCTCTCCCTTTTCAAGGGAGGGGGGAAATGAACTTTGCTTTGACTTCCGGTATCAATCCCGCCTCGGCCCCGCGCCGTAGCAACTCGCGCACGGCGTGTTTGCCTTTTGCGCCCATATCTTTTGTCCAGTGATTGACATACATGTCCACAAAGCGGTCGGCCATTTGCGGCTTCATGCCCCGCCCATATTTGAGCGCGTAACGCACCGCAGCGGCGCGGTGTTTGAGCGCATACTCAATACTGTCCCGCAAAATGCGCGTGAGCTTTTTTTGCTTTTCCGGTCCCAAATCGCGCCGTACCGCATCAATGCCCAGAGGAACCGGCAGTTTGGTTTTGAGCTTCCACCACCGGCCCAAATCCACAATTTTGGTGCATCCTAATTCTTGAAATTGAATTTGCCCTTCGTGAATCAAAAGTCCGGCGTCCGCGCGCCCCGCCTGCACCTGAGAAACAATTTTGTCAAAAGGCAGAAATTGAATTTCTTTCCACTCCGCATTCCATAATTGAAGAAGAAGATAGGCTGTGGTGAGCCGGCCCGGAACCGCAATGGTTTTACGCGACGCGCTGTTTGGGTCAAATGCTTTTTGGGCCACGATTACGGGGCCATAGCCATCACCCATGCTTACGCCGCAAGTCATAATGTCGTAGTGCGCGGCCGCGTAGGCATAAGCATGAAGCGACATCGCTGTAACTTCCAACTGTCCTTCTAAAGCGCGCTGGTTGAGGCCCTCGATTTCTTCGATCACATCCACCAGTTTCAAGCCGCGCGTGTTGATTTTTTTATGCTTGACGGCATAAAACATGAAGGCGTCATCGGCATCCGGGGAATGGCCTACGCGGAAAATACGTGCAGCGTAAAGCGCACCTCGTGAAGCGCCTGCCGAGATACGCTTCACGAGGTGCGCTTCACGGTTTGTTAAGTTCCGGATAGCAAACAGAGCGGAGTGTATTTTCGCGGGCAACTTGTTCGGCTTGCTCAATGGGAACCATGGGAATGGTTTCCCAAGGGCAGTTTTTGGAGCAAAGCTGGCAGCCAATACAGCGGCTTTGATCGACTTCCACCAATTTCTGCAGGTCAACAAATTCGGGGCCGGGCACAATCTCAATGCAGTCGACAGGGCAAAATTGAATGCAGGCCTCGCAGCCCGTGCATCCGTTTTGATTGATAACGGCCACAATTTTTGGCGCCTTCTTGCGCGGCGGTTTTTGAATGATACTGGTTAAAGGCATCTGCTTCTCCAACGGTTGACGAAAACAACGGAATTTTGACTTTCTCCCCGCCTATTGTCAAGAAAGTCCAATGGATTTCCTGCGAAATAAGTAGCGCGTGCCGTCCTCTCGCGCCAATTCATAATCGTTTCGAGCCTCAAGCTTCGCTAACTTTTCTTCAAACCAGCCGGGGCTCATGGGATACAGATTGATATCACGCACTAAAAGATAATAGTCTGCATTGTCATATAAGTCCGCCAGCGGATGATTGGGGTTTTCAAGCGGCGCCTGAAAATAAAAGTTCTCGCTCCTGTAGCCAATATACGGCAGCAAGTGCCCGTGCGTAACAAACACTGCGCCTTGGGGAACGCTCCTGGCCCACCCAATCGTCGTCAAGTCACTTTGAGAAATACTCGGCGTCTTATAATTTCCGCCGTTCAAAAAAACTAAAAACACGAGAAGAGTCGAAAACAAAATTTCTCTCGCTTTGCCAAAACGCAGGCATACCTGCCAAATACGGCTCAAGCCGTCCACCAGCGCGGGAAAAATAAATCCGATGAAGGGCGAGGCATATTGAAATTGCAGCCCCGTAAAACTTGCACCGCCGCGGACGAAGAGAGGAAATAAAGCGGCAAGCACCGCCGGTACAAACGGCGAAGCCAGCGGCAAAAACAATAAATGGCCGAATGCCTTCAGCAGTGTTTTCCATGCTTCTTTCGAACCCAAAAAATCCTGGAAAATCCCCAGGGGATGCGAAATCGCATAACGGGCCATTTCGGAAAAAGAGCCGCCGTATTTACTAAAATTTCTCATGTCACCTTCAAAAATATCCGTGCCTGTCCAGGCAATGAGCCCGTGATGCAGCCAATAAAAATAAGCGGCCGAGATGATGATTGTAGCCAAACCCGCAAACCTCATGCCTCGCATCCATAAGAAAAGAAAGCCCAGCGCGGCCATGTAGAACGGGGCGTCTTCTTTCACGGAAAGGCTCAACGCTACGCAGGCAAAAAATCCGGCCCAATTACGGCCTGCGGCAAAATAAAACGCGGAAAAAATAAAGAGCGGATAAAAACCTTCCACAGCAAAATTCATTTCCAATAAATTCGCGAGATAGCGGAAATTCAAATAGGCGAAAGCCACGACGAAAGCTACGGCTGAATCCGGAAAAAATTTTCTTGCCAGGAAATAAAGCGGGAGTGCGGCCCCGGCCAAAATAAAAGGATAAGAGACAATTAAAACGAGCGGGCTTTGAAATAATTTCCACACCGGCCAAAGAAGGAACATGGCGTTATTGACGTGATAAAAACCGTGCAAGTAACCGGTGAAATGAATTTTACCCTGCCCAAAATAATGCAGCATATAGTCATAAAAACTGAAAGGAAGAAAATTGATTTCAATTGCCAGATAATCCGCGATTTCATGCCAGCAAAATAAGCCCGTATAGACGGCTAGCAATACCCAAAACGCGGCCGGCTGGGACAACACCTGATGTAAGCGCACCAGGTATTCTTTGCGCTTGGGATGAATCAGTATGGATGCGAAAAACAATAAGAGAAAAAGCTGGAAGGGTTTGCGAATATCTTTTAATTTGGTGATCTCATTCATCCAATCGGGAGCCGGAAACCCGATCACGACAAGATAGGCGCAGAGGGCCAAGGCGGCCAGGCCGGAAAACCACAACAAACGGCTCAAGATTTGTAATGCCCGCATGAAATCTCCCTGAAAATAGGTAGTATAGCGAGGGTGTTATTCTTGCGCCAGCCTCGGCTGGTCCACCGGAATGACACCCACTCTGAATGGTTTACCAATCCGTTTTGCTTACTCAGAGGAAGCTCACTACGCAGCTTTTGCAACCCGGTGAATTACCTCGGAAATATAGGATTGATAAGGGATCTTTTTCTCGCCGGCCATTTTTCTAATTCGGCGAATATCCCCGCTATTAACGCGAATCGTTAATGTTGTGTCTTTTTTTCTTGCCGCAATAGCATCTGCCACATCTTTCAACTGCTTTCCGGTGATAGGCACAAATTC
>JACQQR010000007.1 GCA_016206875.1 Candidatus Omnitrophota bacterium | reverse complement strand
CGTAACCGTTCAGTTGCCCCTCGCCCTTCCGCCACAGGCGGACCCGCCGAGGCGGTAACCGTTCAGCTGCCCCTCTCCCGTCCGCCGAAGGCGAGAAAGGGAGAGGGATTAAGGGTGAGGGTTTCGGTGGCGCCACCCTCACCCCGGCGCTCCGCGTCCGGCCCTCTCCCTCTGCTCCGCGAGGGCGAGGGGCAACTGAACGGTTACTGGGGAGATTAGGGAAGATGGTAGTGGGTAGACGGTAGACGGTAGTGAAAAGCACAACTGTTTTTCTACCCACTACCGTCTACCCACTACTTTGTAACCTTGGCCTGTTCTTTTTCGCGCTTGTGTTTTCTTTTTAAACGGGCTTTGCTTCGTTTTCTCTTGGCACGCTTATGAGCGTCTTGTCCCATAATCTTTTCTCCTTGTTTACTGAAACGCATCGATTAGATGATTGATTTTCACTGAAGTATTCGAAGCCATAACCACAGAAATGATGCCCATATAAATGTCATGCTCGGCAAATTGTTTCTCGCAGCGAGAAAGAAAAATTTGCGCCGTTCTTTTCAGCTTCATTTGTTTTCTATAATCCACCGCTTCTTCGGGATTGAAAAAACTCGAACTAGATCGGGTTTTCACTTCAATAAAATGAAGCTCCCCCGGCCGCGAAGCAATTAAATCGATTTCTCCCATACGGCTAGAAAAATTTTTCGCTACAATCCGGAACCCATGCCTGCTTAAATAATCGGCCGCCGCGCGTTCACCCCGATCCCCTAGTTCCTTGCAAGTGGTCAAAACCTTCATCATGACAATACGGCGAATTTTTCATGCGCTTCAATTTCAAAAGAATGTTCACGCACCGGAGCAAACGATTTACGATGAATGGGCGAAGGACCAAATATTTTAAGAAGCTGCCAATGCCGGCGCGTGCAATACCCCTTATGTTGAGCGAATTCATATTGGGGAAACTCGCGGTCAAATTCCTTCATCATTCTGTCACGCGTGACTTTGGCCACAATGCTTGCGGCGGCAATAGAAGCTGATTTTCTGTCGCCTTTGACAATCGCCCGGTAGCGGCAGGCCACATCCAGCTTCATCCTTCCATCCACCAAAAGATATTCCGGCATTTGGGGTAGTTTATGAAAAGCCTCCAGAATCGCCCGGCGGCCAGCTTGATAAATATTGATTTGATCGATAATCGTTTCAGAAACAACGCCGATTCCCACCTGGGCCTCATTCATAATTCGAGGAAAAAGAGCCTCGCGCTTTTTTTCGGATAACAGCTTGGAATCGTTGATTCCGGCAATGCGCTTGGAAGGAAGAATAACGCAAGCGGCCACCACAGGCCCGGCCAGGGGGCCCATGCCCGCTTCGTCGGCTCCTGCAATGATTCGATACCCTTCGCGGATAAGAGATGCCTCGAATCGGTACATAGACAGCCTTTTACCCCGTGCCAAACAACTATCTACGACACAATTTCTTTTTTCTGCCAGAGATAAAACAGCTTGGCGCGGCGCGTTTTTTTAGCGCCTGCGGCCACCACTACTTTTTCTACGGCCGGGGAATGAATCGGAAATATTTTTTCCACCATATCCCCGCGAATTTGGCGGAGTACGGTGAAATTTTCACGAAGCCCGCTGCCTTTACGGCGAATCACAATGCCTTCATATATCTGCGTGCGGGTTTTTTCCCCTTCAATCACTTTCTGATAGACTTTTACCTGATCCCCAACTTTGAAATCAGGGATATCTTTTTTCATGTGTTTTTTCTCTACAAAACTAATGGCTTCCTTTGCGTTCATTGCTTGCTTTTCCCCCTTTACATTCGGCCGCGATGTTTTTGAGTGCGCCTGAGCGCCTCAAGCCGCCGCCATTCGTTAATCTTTGCATGGTCTCCTGAAAGCAGTGCTCGAGGCACCGCCCAACCCCGATACGCTCTGGGCCGCGTATATTGCGGATACTCCACCAGTTCGGTTTCAAATGTTTCATGCGCCAAAGAATCCTGGTTTCCCAGCACACCGGGCAGAAGCCGGGTCACCGCATCCACCACAGCCATGGCCGGAATTTCTCCGCCGGTCAAAATAAAATTACCCAACGAAATTTCTTCGTCGGCCAAGTGCTCATGCACCCGGTGGTCTATGCCCTCATAATGGCCGCAAATGAGAATCAAATGCTTTTTTTTCGCCAGCCTCCGGGCCATCTTTTGATCAAAAATTGTTCCTGACGGCGAAAAAACAATCACATGCGCCGCGCGAGATTTCTTTTGAATGGCACGCACGCAGTCAAAAATAGGCTCGGGCTTCATCACCATTCCCGGCCCGCCGCCAAACGGCTTATCATCCGTGGTCCGGCGTTTGTCACGGGCATAATTTCTCAGATTCACTACCCCGAGATCCACCAGCCGTTTCTGTTGCGCGATACGCAGCATCGATTCCCCAAAAGGACTTTCAAACATTTCGGGAAACACCGTGACGATATCAAACCTAAGGCGGACACGAGCCCTGCGGCGCTTCTTCATAGTTTTCATCGCCTTACAAAATCAGCGGGAAGTTTTAATGCCGGTTTTTTTGATCAGATTCAAAGCGCCTTGCGACGGAATAGCGCCTTGCTCCAACCAATAGCGCACGCGGTCGGCTTTGAGTTCAATTCTGGCCGGTTCTTTGCCCGGATCGTAAAAACCCAGAAGCTCCAGATAACGGCCATTACGCTTAGTCAGCTTGTGAGCCGCCACCATTTGCCAGTGGGCTTTCTTAATTGTTCCTGTTCTTCTTAATCGAATAGCTACGGACAAGGTGCGTCCTCCTTTTGTTTTACAGTGAATTACTCTTTCTCGCGCCAGATTTTGGCGCCAAGTGCTTCTAATTTATCTTCGATGTGCTCATAGCCCCTGTCTAAATGATACACGCGATGAATATCTGCGCGGCCTTCAGCCACAAGCCCCGCCAGCACTAAAGCGGCGCTGGCGCGCAAATCCGATGCCATCACCGGGGCGCCGGAAAGTTTTTTGACTCCGGCCACAATGGCGCTGCTTCCTTCCAAATGAATTCTGGAACCCATACGGTTAAGCTCCGAAATATGCATAAACCTGTCCGGATAAATCTTCTCGGTAATCACGCTGATCCCAGGCGTAACCGTCATCAAGGACATCATCTGCGCCTGTAGATCTGTGGGAAAACCCGGATAAGGAAGCGTAGTCACATCCACAGGTTTTAGGCCGTTACGGTACATCACACGGCAAGCGCTGCCGTTGGTTTCCAGCTCAGCGCCCGCTTCGCGCAATTTATCCATCAGCGCATTATTGTGTTCCGGAATCATATTTCTCAAACGGACATTGCCCCGCGTCAGCACAGACGCCACCATAAAAGTTCCGGCTTCAATGCGATCGGGGATCACTTTATAACGGGTCCCGTGCAATTTTTGCACGCCTTCAATTTCGATTAAATGCGACCCCGCCCCGCGTACTTTGGCTCCCATCGAGTTTAAAAAGTTGGCCAGGTCCACTAATTCCGGCTCCGAAGCGGCGCTTTCAATGCGCGTCACCCCTTCAGCCAACACAGCGGCCATCATGACATTGGCCGTGGCCAGCACGGAAGATCCGAATGGACCGCCCAAATAAATTTCTGCGCCGTGAAGCTTCTTAACTTTTGCCTTCACGTAGCCGTGTTCTATCACAATGTGCACACCGAGCGCCTCCAGGCCTTTTAAGTGAAGATCAATGGGCCGGGCGCCAATAATGCATCCACCCGGCATGGACACTTCCGCTTTCTTCAAGCGTCCCACCAAAGGCCCCAAAAGACACACGGAAGCGCGCATGGTGCTTACCAATTTGTACGGGGCCACAGGACTCAAGTTATTGCCCGGCTTGATAATGACTGTGTGGCCTTCTTGATGCGCGCGGGCTCCCAGCTCTTTTAAAATCTTGAGCATCGTGATGATATCACGAAGCTGAGGCACATTTTCAATGATCGATTCGTCCGAAGAAAGAATGGCCGCCGCTAAAATCGGCAGCGCGGAATTTTTGGAGCCCGAAATGTTGACTTCACCCCGAAGCTTTCGGCCGCCTTCAATCACAATTTTTTCCATCACAACCTCTTGTGTTCGGCTTTAATAATCCGTTCAATGCCAAAGTCATCTTTAAAAGAGGCCACATCCGAAAATCCGCAAGACCGGCAAAGCCAGGCCACTTCGCTTGCTTGATTCCATCCTGTTTCAAAAAACAAAAATCCGCCCGGCTTTAAAAATTTTTCCGCCGCAGGAACAATTCGCCGGTAGAATTCCAGCCCGGTTGGCCCGGCAATGAGCGCACAAACGGGCTCTTGTTTCACTGCCTCATCCAGCGCCTGCCAATCCCGCTCAGGAATATAAGGAGGATTTGAGACAATACAATCAAACCGCTCATCACCACCAAAAGCGTCAAACACATCCGACTGTACGAATGTGACCCGGCCGCTTACACCCAGCCGTTCGGCATTTGTTCCGGCAATCGAAAGCGCCTTCTCACAAATATCGCTTCCCATGCCGGCGCTTTCGGGAAAATACTTCAACAGGCTCAAAAGAATGACGCCGCTTCCCGTGCCGATATCCAAAATTTTAAAAGAGCGCTTTTTCCAGCCCTCTAACTCTAAAAGAATTCTCTCAACCAGATTTTCCGTTTCAGGCCGCGGAATTAAAACGTCCGGAGAAATCCGGAACGTAAAATCCATAAACTCCGACTCTTCTTCCACGTACTGAAGGGGAATTCCATTCGATCGTTTATGAAGTGCGGATAAAAAATCCCTCCGGATTGAATCGTCAACCCCGGAGGGCATTTGAATCATTTCTCGCTTGTTGAGGCCCAAGCATTTCGCCATCAACCGTTCTACCTGGCGCCGGGCTTCCCCGCGGCTCATCCCTCGAGCAACAAGGCAATCAAGACCCTCCGTAAGAAGCGTTTCGGGGCGCAAGCTCATTTTGAATTCCCCGTCGATAAGCCCTGAGTCAGCCTTTCAGCCCTGTCTGCTTTGGCCAGAGCTTGAATTAATTCGTCCAAATGGCCCTCTAAAATATCATCGAGCTTATGCAAAGTCAATCCGATGCGATGATCCGTCACCCGGTTGTCGTGAAAATTATAGGTGCGGATTTTTCCGGATCTATCGCCGCTTCCCACCATCGATCGCCGGCGGGCCGTAAGCTCTTTTTCCTGCTTTTCGCGCTCGAATTCGTAGAGCCGGGCGCGCAAAATTTTCATGGCCTTATCCTTATTTTTATGCTGCGATTTTTCATCCTGGCAGTTTACCGCCAGCCCCGTCGGAAGATGGGTAATCCGGACGGCTGAGTCGGTGGTGTTCACACTTTGTCCTCCCGGCCCCGAGGAACGGAACACATCAATGCGAATATCCTTCGGGTCAATACGCACTTCCACTTCACCGGCTTCCGGAAGCACCGCCACGGTCACGGCAGAAGTGTGAATCCGGCCGCTGGCCTCGGTTTCAGGCACGCGCTGTACGCGGTGAATGCCCCCTTCATAGCGAAAGATTTGAAAAGCCCCGGGCCCGGAAACTTCAAAGATCACTTCCTTGAATCCGCCTTTACCGCTTGCGCTGGAGCTCATCAACTCCACCTTAAACCCATGATTCAAACTGAACTTGGAATACATGCGGAACAAATCGGAAGCAAAAAGCGCGGCTTCTTCTCCGCCGGTGCCGGCACGAATTTCTACAAGAGTGTCTTTATCGGCGTCCGGGTCCGAGCCTTCCAAAAGCTTGTCTTCTAATTGAATTTCAATTTGCTTTCGCTTTCCCAGAAGTCCGGATTTTTCTTCGGAGGAAATTTTTTTAAGCTCAGGCTCTGAGGCAGGATCGTGGAGAAGCAGCTCCAAATCAGCCAATTCCCGGTCAATATCTTTCAATTGCCGAAAAATAACCACTAAGGGACGAAGGCGTGAGAGCTCCCGCGATAGGGATTGAAAACGGCCGGAATCTTTTCCGGTTTCAGGGCGTGCCAGCGCTGCCTCGATTTCCCGAACTCGATGTTCAATCGCCGACAATTTGTCATAAAGCGACACGTGCGAATTCCTCAAACTTTATTATATCTTGAGTTCTGCAGATTTTAACCTATTGACGATTCACGCGGCCCCTCTCCCTCGCGAGAGGGAGAGGGCCGGACGCGAAGCGCCAGGGTGAGGGTGGGTGGTGAAAAGGGCACGAAATTCCAAACCCTCACCCCTTCCCCTCTCCCTTAGAAAGGGAGAGGGGCCGCGTGAAAAAGACTTTGTATTACCTCTCTAAAATCTGCAGAACTCAAGTTATATCTTTTTCTTTTTTGGCGTAACGGCGGCAGATTTCTTTTTGAAGCGGTCGATACGGCCGGCTGTGTCGATTAATTTTTGTTTGCCCGTAAAAAACGGATGGCAGGCCGAGCAAATATCCACAACCAGATTTTGTTTGGTTGCGCGGGTTTCAATCACGTTGCCGCAGGCGCAGCGAATAGTGGTTAGTTCGTATTTGGGATGAATCTTGTCTCGCATTGATACGTTCTCCTTTATTAAGCTTTTCCCCTCTCCCTTGAAAAGGGAGAGGGTCTCGCGGGTGAGGGTCGAGCTTGCAACATCCACCCTCACCCTCAATCCCTCTCCCTCTTGTGAGGGAGAGGGGAAAACTTAAGGCGTCACTTCTCCATTTTATTCAAACTCATCAAGAATTCCGT
>JACQQR010000068.1 GCA_016206875.1 Candidatus Omnitrophota bacterium | reverse complement strand
CCGGCACCGGCGGCCTGTATGTGGGCGAGCGCGTGGAGAAGATTTCTCCTTGGCGTGAGGGCGGCACGGGCATGGGCTCGGAACATCCCAGCCATCCCAAAGAATTTCCGTATGTGTTGGAAGGCGGCACGCCCAACACCGTAGGGATTGTGGGACTGGCCGAAGGTCTCAAATTTGTAGCTGAAAAAGGAATCCCCAAAATCCGCGCACACGAATTGGAACTGATGACACAGCTTCGCGAGGGCTTACAAAAAATTGCCGATGGGAAAATAAAATTATTTGGTCCGGAAAATCCAGAGCAATGCACCGCTGCGCTTTCATTTACGCTCGCGGGAATGGAACCGGCAGAGGCCAGCGTGATCTTGGATCAATCCTTCGGCATTGCTACGCGCGCCGGCCTTCACTGCGCCCCGCTCATGCACGAATTTCTCGGCACCTCGCCGCTCGGCACCATCCGCATCTCCCCCGGCTTCTTCAGCACCTCAGATGATATCCAATCCGCCTTAACTGCTCTTGGACAAATGATCTAAACTCTTACGAAACTCTTTCTTGCGAGGGGAGAAAAAATAAGGTACGATCTTTGTGTACCCAAATGAGGGTACATTAAATCATCCGAAGAGGTATTTATGGTTATTGCCACGGATTTGTTAAAAGCAAAACATATCGGCATCAGAGATTTAAAGGAACATTTGTCCAAGCGTTTGAAAGAACGCTTGCCGCTTGTGATTACAGAGCATGGAGAGCCCGTGAAATTCATCCTTTCCTATCAGGATGTACTGGAGTTGATCGATGTCCTGGATGAACTGCAAGACATGGAAACTCTACAATGGATTCAAGAAGGCAGGGGCGCTGTTAAAAAAGGTGCAAAAGGATTCCCTGTTTCAGACTTATTTCGGCATATCAGAACCTCCCGATGAAAAAGTATGCTGTTCAATTTCCAACTAGCGGTATTCGGAAGAAGTTCCAAAAAGCCCTGCAATCGATTAGTTCCGTTTCCACGCGTGAAGAAATTATGACGGCGGTTGAGGCGCTGGCTGATCATCCAAGACCGTTTGGAGAGCCTAAAATTAAACCCCCGCTGATTGTTTATTCTTTTACCGCGCAATACCGTATCCGGATTGGAAATTACCGAGTGCTTTATGATGTGGATGATTCTTGTAATACGGTCTGGATTTTGGACGTAAGAAAACGCAATGAACGAACATATCGTTGATGGTTTAAGATCAGTACCCGCTCAGACAGCCCGACCCGATATTTCATAATTTGACAAGGGGTCAGCCCTCGGTTACCCTTCTCTAAATTCTCAAAATATAGAACACGGGGTGCCTTTGATTGATCAAAATAGCTGCTTTTTTCACGCTCATTTTCTTCACCTTTCATACCTTGGCCTCCGGCCAGATATCCGGAAGTTCTGCGGAGGCCGCTTCTCCCGCTAATTCTCCGCGACCACTCATCATTCACATTCAGGATGCGCACGCCAATCCCGAGGCCCAGAAAAACATTGCTCAAATGATCCGCGTTCTGCATCAATATTCCGGAATCGACACCGTATTCATTGAAGCAGGCATAGGAAAACTAGACGCACGGTTTCTGCGATTTACCCCGGACGGGGAGCTCAACAAGAAAATCGCCGCCAGGTTGACGGAGCTGGGCGAGATGACGTATGCCGATTTATCGCTATTCGATCTCGGCAACGAAATCGAATTTCTAGGGATAGAAAATCCTGCGTTGTACGTTCCGGAAATCCAGGCGCTGCGGAGTGTGCTGGCACATGAATCCGAAATTGATGCGTATCTGAAGACACAGCGCAAGAGTCTGGATCGCCAATTGTCCCGGATCTGGAACAAAGATTTTAGGGACTTTCTAAAAAAGCGTCTCAGCCAGAAATATCCGCCGTTGGCACAAAGGGCGGTGACGGATCTGGAAAAAGAATGTGTCGGTGCAGTGAATGATTTTCTTCTGCTCCGGGATTTACTTCGCCTCCAGTTGGATCGGGACGGATGGGAGCAAATAAAAAAGCGAAAGGCCAGTGTCGCAAAGCAGGCAAACGCTTCTTATTTCGCAACCGTTCAGCTGCCCCTCTCCCTTCCGCCGAAGGCGAGAAAGGGAGAGGGACTAAGGGTGAGGGTTTTGTTTGGCGCT
>JACQQR010000074.1 GCA_016206875.1 Candidatus Omnitrophota bacterium | reverse complement strand
TGTAGGTGTTCAGACCCCTCACCCGGCGCTTCGCAAGATAGGGGGAGGTAGTGACTGTCACTTTAGTGACTGTCACCTTTGTAGTGGAAATAGTGACAGTCACTAAAGTGACAGTCACCTTTTTTTTCCCAGGGGTCTGAACGCCATATTTTTCAATGCTGACAAAATAATATAACATATAAGTTATATTGTCAAACCCATATTAAGTTTAAAAAATTAAGCGGCTTTTGCAAGAACGGCGGGGAGTTGCAAACTTCTGAGGCGGTTTTCGTAGAGGAAATTAGATTCGGTTTGGATGGGTTTGGAAACTTTGCTTAACCCGATCTGCTCTTGCACTGTTTGAACTAGTGCCGTATCTTTCTTTGCCAGTATGCCATCCAATACATCAACCGCAACGGCAACTACATTTTCCTCCTCGCCCAGGCTTAAACCAAAAGTGGCGCGGCTGTCCACATGAGCAAATTCGACCTCTAGCTGTTGACGCAACAAGTTTAGCGCTTCTTC
Organism: Candidatus Omnitrophota bacterium; assembly: GCA_016206875.1. GTDB lineage: Bacteria > Omnitrophota > Omnitrophia > Omnitrophales > JACROU01 > JACQQR01. Next base: position 9,701 of record JACQQR010000074.1, on the reverse strand, counting down.
TTCATTGCCACCCGGCTTGGAACTTACGAAATGCAGCAGATTGCCGATAAGCCAAAGCTGGTGATGTGTTAATCCTGCTTTTGTACCCATTTTTCCCAATAATGTTTGCGCAAGAAAATCAGAATCGAATGTGAAGCCGTCCTGCAGGGCCTGAATCAATATCGGCATCAGAATTTTATCTGCTTGATTTGATAAACCCGCTATAGCTCTTCTATCCTGTTTTCTCAATAAAATAGCTTCGGCACGTTGTATCCATTGTTTTGCTTTTCTAGTTTGATAGGTATCTGGCAATTTTTTCATTAAGGCAATTAAGGTTTCCGTATTCTCGGGTTTACTGACAAGAACTGTGCCCTGCGGGAAAGCGCTTCCCAGTCGTTCAAAAACTTGCAAGGCTATTCCTTCTCCCCGAGCTTCTATGTCTAACAACATGACAAATTTATTCAAAATATTTGTTCCGGAAACAAACTGCATATTCGTAATGAAAAATCCCATCTGCATATCACCTTTCAATATTCGGATTCTCAGCACGTCGCATCCTGGTTGATATGCAAGCTTAAGTTGTGCTTGTTGATCAATGGAAGAAATATCTTTTTCCGGAAATACCTCCACTTTTAATTGATATTTCTGACCACTTTTTCCGGTAACTGTTAAATCGGATTTACTCTCAGAACCAACAAATAATTTAGCAATTTCGCGCGCACGCAGTCTTGGCTGCTGGTTTGAGGCGGATAAAGTTCTAACTGTCCTTCTTTCCTCTTCATTTTCACCGCGGACGGTTTCGCGCACAAGTTGCAATCCTCGGACACTTTCTTCACCCGGCCGCCAACTCACTAATAAAAGTTCCGTGTCTCGAGAAATCAGTTCATGCTCAGTCAACCCGGCTTTAGAGGCCAAACGCCCCAGCATAGAATTAGCGATGACATAACTTGGAATGGTAATGCCGTTTGCCATAGCCTCTAAAACTATTTGTGTGTAAAGTGCCATGAGCCTTTTACGTTCATTAGCGATAAATATCGTAATGCCCAATTTTGCTACGGCTTTGGCCAGAAGTTTCACGGCCTCAAGCGGATTTGTATCTTTTTTGAAGGCTGGTGGCAGAAATTCTACCCAATCGGCTAGAGTTTCTAATTGTGTTGGGCAACCCATAAACATTACACCCGGATAAAATAACCGGCCCAACATTTGATACACGATGGAACCGAGGCCATTGTTCCATGCCGTAAAAGGAAGTAGAGCCGTAAATTGATTAATACCCACTATGCCGTCTTCCACGTGAAGATTGCCTGCAAAAAAACCATCGAGTCCTGAAGAAGTATCCGTTACGTCCACTGCAAACGTATCGTTCAAACGCGATGGCCTATAAATGAGTCCCCGGGGGCCAATCTCAAATTCTGTTTTTCCCTTAGCAAATCCTTCTAATTGATATAGATTCCCATTTTTCCCTTGCACAATAAGCGGCGATTTTCCGTCCGGCGCTCGGAATAAGGAAGCAATATCCTGAACCTGCAAAATCCGCGAAGGCCGGTTGGCAGTTGAAAAATCCGAGCCCAAGCTTGCGCCTTCGCCCCGTACGGCTTCAATTCGGAAACCATAATTTGACAGGTCGAAAATATCCATTTCACTGGAATCTTCTGGTTGCGGTTTATGATAACGAACGCTTCGCAAAATATAAAAACCGGCCGCTTTTAATTCACTTTCTAAGTCGTCGATGGTACGAATTCCTTCCAAATTACCGTGAGTAAGCTGGTTGTCATGCGTAAATCCCATGATAGAAAATAGCCCATTAAGCGGCTTAAGCTGATTATGAATTAGGCGGTATTTTTCCAGCCTGTCAGCTTTACGAACGGGTAACGTGCGGAAATCATGGAATTTTACAAAAAAAGGAAAACGAGTTACGTTTTGACGGGGATTGGGCTTTGTGCCTTCCTGCGCCTTCAAATCTGGATAATAATCCCTGGCTAAACTGACATCGTTTTCAAACCAAACCCCCAGCTCTATAAAAAAGTAACGGAATAATTGTATTTCCGCTTCTGTAAACGGTGAATTTGCCTTTTTCGGCAGAGAAAAATAAGGATGCTTTTCCCATGTCCGGATTTTCGAAATCCATTCTTGCCTTTTGGACAAGTCCTTTTGTATTTCTTCTTCTCCCTCCTTCTCCCATATCGGTAAGGATTCAAAAAATTCGATGAACTCACGCACCTCAGGGTCGTTAGCGCGATCGGAATTAATTTTAGTAAACAAAATCGCCGAGTAATAAAATTCAGCGTCTGATTGTAAGTGGGTATGTGACACTCTTTCAATTGCCAATCCTGCCTTAATTGCCATCAACAAGTGTCCTATATCTTCATACATGCCAAGCAAAAAACGAGTGCCCACTGGAACTTTTGGAACAATTTGCTCAAGAAAACGTTCTACAACTTTTTCAGATTTTATCGCATGAGCAATTACTGATTGCCCCTCACCCTCAGGGTGCGCTTCGATTCCAGATACAGGCATCTGCCATGCAACGAAAAGACCCTCTCGTTGCAATAGCTCGGGATGTTCAAAGATGTCTGCCTCCAGAACAGTTGCAGTATTTATGCCCGTTTCTCCGTGCAACGAAAGATTGAATCGAGTGTTGGAAACAGCGATGGGATTAATATCCAAAGCCAAAATATCTTGAGCACCCGCTTTGGAAGCTATGAGCACATCGATGCCGGATCCGCATCCAATAATCACCGTTGGGTTACCGGGGTGAATTAGCGATTGCAAAGCTTGCAGATAAGTTTGTCCGGTAAGTGTTGTGCCGCAATATACGGTTGGGAATGTAATGACAGGCTTATCAAAATGAGCAAGTCCTAGGCCTTGAAGGCCTAGATATTGTTTTGGAGTTACTTCAATAATTCGAAATTGAAGATTCTCTTTCTGAGGCAACCCTAACAAGATTCCCTCTCTACCCAATTGTGCCACTATTTGCACTCCGCATGCTTGACCATCAAAACCGGAGGAAATAAATGGATTCGAATCGGAAAACAAATAGGCAACAAATACTTTTGGATTGCGCGATAAATTTTGAAATACATTTGGATCACTGATTTGTTCAGAAAGCACTGGGCCGGGTATGACTCCGTCAATAACAAATCCGGCCGCCTTGCCCCGGTAGAATAGTAGATAAAATCGATTTTCTTCGGAAACCGGAAGCACTATTTCAGAGAAAAATTTTCGTTTACCGATAGGCAAAGAAATTTCCAGTACTTCATAACCTTGTGCGCGAATCAAATTCCGGTTCGTAGGAATCTCAAATCCCAGCGACTCTAAAAAGACACGGCTCATGGCGCCGGGCAAAAATATCTCTCCGACTTCTGTCAATAAGCCTTCATCTGTTTTCAAATTAATATCCAAAATTCCACCACGGATTGCCCTTTCGAACGCCGGAACCAATCCCGGGCCAATGCCTTGTACGCGAAGCAAATCTTGCGACCATCGGTAGGGCCGTCCTTGTATGATCCGTCTCACCAATTTTTGAAATGCCTTGTCGTCAGTATTCTTTCCCAAAATAGAAGCAATCACCGGCATTAATTCTTCTTCCGCAGCGGAATTAATATCCGTCCCCAAACTCGCGCCTTCGAAGATGGTACCTGGTTTTTCTTTTTCAGCTGACGGATTGTTGCGTGAAGCGGTTAGAGATTCGATGGACGGGCGGCGCGAGTGAGCGGGTTCTTGGGATGGAGCTTCGAGAGACTCGATTCTTGCTGGCTCGCGAACGGGTGCAATCGAAGGCGTTCCGCCGGTACTGGGTGCGGATGCATCATCACCTGGGGTGTCGTCCGTCAAACTATCTCTTTGCCGCGCTAGTGCCGGAAGCAGGGCCTCGACGGCGTCTTGCGTGTGAATAAGTTCCGATGCGCCAAGATCGGGCACTGCCCATTCGGTATGCGGATTCAAATAAATGTATCCGCGGACATCATCCAATTGACCGCTCTCGCCTTCAAAATAATAAACGAGAAAATATTGATCGCCATGGTGTTTGATACCGAGCAAACGATTGCTATATAAATCATGCAGCTCTTCCCGGTCGACCGAGGGACGAAAAAAGGCTTCTTCTACTTTTCGGGCAAGCTCTGAATCTAAAGGCTCGGGAATAGAAACTTCTGAACTGGCGCCCGGTTGTTTTGTTTCTCGAGGCGCAACATTTTTTCTTCCGAAAAGTCCGGTTCTGGCCCCAAATGTACGCACAGTTTGAATTACTTGCGTGCCCAAAGATTCCTGCGCTTCCAGAACGGCTTCGTCTCTGGCGACCTTTTTCCAAATTCTTCTAAGCCGCAAACGCTTTTCTCTTTCATTGACCCCGCCCGTTCGTTCGAGCACGCGGGCATATTCGATGGTCTCAGCCGGAGTCAATTCGCGCCCGGCTTTCTTGGCTTCTTCAAGCACAAGCTTAAGATGATGGATTCGCGAATCTAATGTAATTGTGTCGCGGGCTTCGCCTAAATATTTCTCAAGCTCCGGACCTTGAAACATCCGGTACTTCAACAAACCCGCTTCCCGCACACTCCGCCACCGAACCCTGTAGGTGACCCAACTGCCGGTTATTTCTTGTTTGGCGATTTCTATAATTTTCTCGGCCAATCCGGGATAACTTTCGGAATCGTAAAATTTTTCTTCCCCGATTAACTGAATCAAACGATATGTTTGTTCCAGCCAGGTTCCATTTTCTTCCAGTCTGAAGCCACGCCGTCCTGATTCTCTATGCAGCCTAGCCAAGCCTTCCATGTCTTCCTTGGGATGCGACTCTGCATCTTTCATTCCCTCGAGCCGCACTTTCAACTTCTCGTAGGCTGGCTCGGCAGGGGTTTCCACTTGAATGCCCAGCTCTTTATCGATCCCGTCTAGATAAACTTTTTTTAACTCCTCTTCCACTAAACCGTCGGCAGCCACTAAAAGTTCGCGCGGAGATAAATCCAGTTTGATGGAAGCAGCCAGCTTCCTGACGCGGCCCAGCCTGCGGAAAAGTTCGCGGGCGCCTAATTCGGTGAGCGCTTGGACGTCTCTTTCGGCTTCAACGAGTAACTCCGCAAGCAGTTCTTCCGTCACCATCGGAGCCGTTCCCTTTACTTCCATTAATCCTTCACTGGTTGCCAAGTGCGTAAGTTGTGCGAGGCCTACTTTACCCGCAAGCGACCGTTCAAGCACTTTACTGCGCCGCTTTTTCTCTTCTGCTCTCCATTCCTGAGATTTCCGGGTAAGTTCTACGACAAGACAGGCCACGGTTAACGCACCACCCGCCAAACTGGAAAGAAATTGCCACACCATTTCAGAAATCGATTTTCCCGTTTCTTTTGCGCGTAGAAAGTATTCGAAAAATTGTCCATATTTTTCCCAAAGCAAACTGTCTTGGAACTCGTCTAAATAGCTTTCCATTTTCTGGGCCAGAAAAAGCAAATTCTCCGGCGTAAAGGCGGCGAGGTTTTCTTCGTATTTAAACACTAACTCAGATAAAAACCGGATAGCTCTTTGCCTAACTTCAGGATTTTCATGATCCAAATATTCTCCCGCCGCACGAACAGCAGACGGCGGTAGTAAAAGCGCAACATATTCATGTGTGCCCGGAGAGACATCGATTAGTAAACGAACCGCTGGAATATGTTTTCCTGTCTCTATCTCTTCTCGAATCAATCTCTCCATCCAATTGGGATGAACTTCGGCAATTTCCATAATTCCACGGCCAGCCAGTTGCCGGACATATCTGGAGAGTGCTATTCTTCCTTGTTCAAATTGTTCTGCCAATTGCCGGATAGCTTCCTCCAATGCTATCCGGGCAAGACTTGGATAAGTCTTAGCGATTCTTGTAATTTCTTTAATTGCTATTAAACGCATTGGAGAATCCTGCTGAAGTCCCTTGGATAGATGTTCCAAAGCTTGCCTCGCCAGTGCTTCATCGCGATAAAATAAAACTATTTCTGTGATTAATTCCGTTATAACTTTTTTAACGGAATACAAAGGTTCATATTGAACTAAATACTCGAGGGTTATTCGTGCTAATTCTAAATCTTTTTCAGCAATCGCAAGAACTGCATTCATCGCTTCTTTACCGGTACGTTCTGTATCTATTGAGAAACCCTGTATTAAACGCTTGATTGCCTCTGGGGCCGAATTCCTATCCGCTATGGCAATCTCTTTGAACGCTGCAATGGCTTGCCACTTTTCAAGTTCTAACCAGCGCGACCAAAAATCCATCGCAGTTTGAGCCAGCTCGGGATAATCTCTGATGATTTGAAGCATTTCCTTTGCTACCTCTTTTGTCTCTACAACGAATGGATTCAAATCAAAATAAACTGCTCTAGAATTTCCCAGTTCATTCAAGCGCTGTCTGGCTTGCTCAATTCCCACCGCTTCTCCCAAACTCGCGGCGAGGGCTTCGCGCTGATTGATGCGGGTTTGGGGATGGAGACCTAGTTCGACGAGTTGCGCGGGTGAGAGGGCTTGCGGGACGTTGGCGGCTTCGGAGGATTCGATGGTTTTTCTCGCGCGGCCGAGCATGGTTTGGATGTAGTGGGCGCGGGAATCAGACAAGATGCCAGCCTGCGCTGGCATGACACAAGAGAAGCGCGGGGAGATAACGCCGTAGCCCCAGCCTTGCTGGGCGTACCACCGGCTCATGGCCCGGCTGTGGAATCCGCCCGTAATCACGATAGCCCGCGATTGCTTTTTTGCGCGGAGAGTTTCGCGAATATTTTTTTGGAAGGCCTGCTCACGGTGTTCGGCCAAACGGTAGAAAGCCCGTGAAGCGTGAAGAGTGAAGCGTATCTGGTCATGCGCTTCACGCTTCACGAGCGACGCTTCACGTTTTTTCAGTTCTTCCCACTCCTCGCGTGAGAGTTCCAGCCGCAATAATTTGTGAAGCAGCAGCGATTCGCGCACGCGCGCGCCGGCAGATTTTTCTTGCGGTGTGCGGACCAGTGTGTTCGATAAAAGCCTGCACCAGCGCGTAATTTCTTGACTTAGTTGTGCGGGATCAAGTTCTTTTTGGAAGATCATGTGTTTGGCGTACTTGGAAAAATGGGGATAGCTGGTGAAGCTGAAGCCGGTGTGTTTGAGTGCGGCGTAAAGCCGCTCGAGGGATTGCCGTGTTATTCCTTCCATTTTGTCACCCCCGCGAAAGCGGGGGTCCAGCGACTTTGCTGTTGAAATACGAAAGTCACTGGATTCCCGCTTTTCCGCCCCGGCGGACCCGCTGAGGCGGGCGCGGAATGACAACGTTTGCCCATTAAGTTCCGCAATCTCTTCCCACTCTCTCTTCGCTTTCTCAACGTCCACGCTGCCTTCTTCTTGCTTGAGTTTTAGGAGACGGACTAGGTTGGGAAATTCAACTTGATCTTTTGAATTCAGTCGCCGGCGACTGAATTGATTGAGTTTCAAAAGCAAATGAGTGCTACGAGTTTTTTCCCATTTGATTTGTGTGCGCAGTAAGTTGAGCAAATCTTTACCGGCGTTTTTCGAAAGAAATCCATCCAACTTTTCTTCATCGTCATGAATCCATTTTTCGATTTCTGAAGAACGGCTGAACACTTCCTTCAAATGTTCAATTTCTTTTCTGTACAGCCGCGCGTCTTCCATCCCGGAAAACTCGAGCGCGTTGCCTTCTTTCAAAAGAAAAAGGTCAGCGCCTGTCATTTCCCCCATCTCTGTGAGTTTGGCGGCAATTTTTTGATTGAGTTGGAGGTCCGGGGAAAATTTCAGATATTTTGCGTCTAAATTTCCGATAGCTGCTTCTACAAACACCAAGTCAACTTTCTGCGTTTTTTTCAGGTAGCTGATTAAAGAAGCGATGTTTGTCTGCGCTTCGGGATTGGCATGCGCATCCTGAATATGAATCAGAAACGGTTGACCGGAAAAAGCTTTCAAAGCAGGACGCATCTCCGCAATTTCCCCAAATTCTTGAGGAATAACAAGCGGCGCTTCTAAAACCGGGGTCAGCAACGGATCGGGAAAAGCAAATGCAATGCTGTTCCAAGTAAACAGAAGGGCTATGAGTGTTGAAATTGCTTTGAGATGATATGAGTATTCGGCTTTTTTAATCATTTTATAATTGGCTTAACTATAACTTATGAGTCTGCGATATGCAAACTGTCAATTTGTCAAATCGTAGGCGTTCAGACCCCTCACCCGGCGCTTCGCAAGAGAGGGAGATGAGTGACTGTCACTTTAGTGACTGTCACTATTTTTGTCTTGTGACCAAGCAGGCTCCGGCGAGGGCGCCGGCGGTGCAGGCGGCTATTAGGGCGAATTGTTTATTTTGGCGCGCGAGGTAGGTGATGGCTTGATTGAGCATGCGGGCTCCGGTGGCACCGAAGGGATGGCCGTAGGCGATGGACGAGCCCCACGGGTTGAGCGTTTTTTCATCTAAGAAACCGGGATCGTAGTCGACCCCGTAGGAATTTTTTCGGTAATCGGGTTGGTTGAGCGCGTCCACAACGGAAAGCACTTGGCCGGCGAAGGCTTCATGCATATCGATATAGTCGATATCTTTCCATTTTAAATTGTGGCGCTGGAGGATATTCAACATTGCTTTGCCCGGCCCCATCAAAAGACCCGAGTCAGGATCCACGCCGACAAATTCAAAGTCTTTCAAGTAGGCATCGGGCTTCACCGCCAACTCCAACGCCGGAGAAATCACGTACACGGCAGCCGCTCCGTCTGTGTACGGCGAGGCATTGCCGGCCGTAATCGTCCCCGATTTCCGGTCGAACGCCACGGAAAGCGCGGCGAGCGCTTCCATCGACGCGTTGTCGCGAATCAAACTATCGCTTTCGACGCCGGCAATCGGAATAATTTCTGTGCGGATTTCGGGCCTGGCCTTCGACGCGTTTTTATGGCTGGCCAGGGCCAGCGCATCTTGACGTTCGCGCGAAATTTTGAATTCTTTAATCATGAGCTCGCAATGCTCACCCATCGTAAGGCCGGTGGAATATTCACGCGCGGCCGGGGGAACGGGAAGCAATTTCATCACCGGAATTTTGAGCGCCCGGCCTAATTTTTCTAGAAATGACCCTTTTTCGGCTAACGATTTAAAATAGCGGGAGGCCGCGTGGGTCAACACCGGACGCACCGAAGAAAATGATTCCACGCCGCCCGCCAGTGTCATCGATTTTTCTGCGGGAAAAACATGATAATAGGAGGCGGCATTGGCCGCGGCTTGCATGGAAGTGGCACAAGCGCGCGAAACGCTGTAAGCCTCTACCCGGTTATCCAGCTTAGAGCCCAGCACCACTTCGCGGGCGATCGAATAAATATTGGCGTCGGGCACCACCATGCCCCAAATCACGTGCTCGATCGACCCCACCGGAAAATCAGCTCTTTCGAGCATGCCGTTGACCAGCCGGACAGAAAGCTCTACGGGATTAATAGACGCAAAAGCCGTATCTTTTTTCACAAACGGGGTGCGGTAACCGCGCTTCAAACCAATGGGATTCATAGAGGCTCCTTTAGTCCCCTCTAAAAAGAGGGTATCTCGTGGGGGGATACATGACCATAGCTGCGGATTTTTTGTGTGTTGTCACCCCCGCGAAAGCGGGGGTCCAGCGACTTGGGCTTTGGCGCAATGCGAAAGTCGCTGGATTCCCGCTTTCGCGGGAATGACAAAACCCGTACAACAGTTATGGTCATGCACCCATTTGTGGGAAATATCTTTGAATTTTTTTCATTTTACAATAGAATTACCG
>JACQQR010000001.1 GCA_016206875.1 Candidatus Omnitrophota bacterium | reverse complement strand
GAGAGGGGAAGGGGTGAGGGTTTGAAATTTCGTGCCCTTTTCGCCACCCACCCTCACCCTTAATCCCTCTCCCTCTCGCGAGGGAGAGGGGCCGCGAAAATCGAGCGGGCTAAACAATTACAAAAATACTTATAGTTATCATTTCCGCCCCGGGTCGTAGCCCGGGATGACACAAAAGGAGAAGTATGATCACGCTTGATTTAGGTTGTTCTACGAATAAAGTCAAAGGCACTTACGGGGTTGATATCGATCCGGCCAACAAACCCAATCTGGTTTTCAATCTGGATAAAAAGCCGTACCCCGTCCGGGATCATTCTGTAGACCGTGTGTATGCCAAGCATATTCTGGAACATTTGAATGATATTTACGGAGTTTTTCGCGAGGCGTGGCGCGTCTTAAAACCGGGAGGCGAGTTGATTGTAGAAGTGCCTCATTTCTCAAGCCGTGTGGCTTATTCCGAGCCCGAACATAACCGGTATTATTCCTATTTTATGTTCGATAAGTTAATCGCCGCTATCCCGTGTGAAGTCATCCAACGTGAAATTACTTTCCACAAAATATTCCGCGCCTTGGGCATTAAAACTCTTGCCAATAAATTCCCCGATACCTACGAAAGATTTTGGGTGTATCGCTTTCCTGCCGAAAATATAAAGCTGCACTTACGGATGAAAAAATAATTGGATCTGTCATCCCGGCGAAGGCCGGGATCTAGGATAATTACCACGTATGTTTGCCATCCCTGGATTCCGGCCTTCGCCGGAATGACAAGCACGTGTAGGAGTTTTCCATGACCGATCTCGCCCTGATTCAAGATCTGGCTGTGGTGATGGCCGTGAGTGCGGTCATCATTTTGGCTTGTAATGCCCTGCACCTTCCCGTGGTGGTGGGCTATATTTTGGCCGGAATTTTGATTGGCCCGCACACGCCTCCTTTCTCGCTGGTTCATGACGAAAAAAATATAGAGACCATCGCCAATTTGGGCGTGATTTTTCTGATGTTTTCCATCGGTCTGGAATTTAATCTGGACAAACTGAAGCGCTTGGGGCTTACGGCTTTTTTTGCCACGACACTCGAAGTGCTGCTCATGATTTGGATCGGATTTTTATTGGGCAAATTCCTGGGCTGGCAGGCGATGGATTGCCTGTTTCTGGGTGCTGTGCTTTCTATTGCCAGCACCACCATTATTGCCACGGTGTTTATCGAACAAAAACTTCTGAAGGAAAAATTTGCGCAAATTTGCATAGCCATTTTGATTGTAGAAGATTTGGTGGCGGTTTTTATCCTGGTAATTCTCTCGGCCGTTGCGGCCAGCGGGACGATCACCCTGGAGAACGTGTTTTATGCCTTCGCCAAAGTAATTTTATTTATCACGTTGACGATTTTTACCGGGCTTCTTGTGATTCCGCGACTCATCAATTTCATCGCAAGAAGGGGAAATCATGAAGTGTTAATTGTCACCATGCTCGGCCTGTGTTTTGGCATATCGATTCTGGGAGCGGGCATGGGATTTTCACTGGCTCTGGGCTCGTTTTTGGCCGGAGCTGTGATGGCTGAGTCGCGGCACACAGAGCTTCTGATTGGAAAAACAGGCCCGCTGCGCGATATGTTTATCCCGCTTTTTTTCGTTTCCATCGGAATGATTTTCGACCCCGCTGTGCTGATGAAGATTTGGCTTCCTATCCTGCTGGTGACTGCCGTGATGATCGTAGGCAAGTATTCCGTAGTTTCATTTGCCGTGTTCTTGTCCGGCCACAGCGCCCAAACCGCCATGAAAGTGGCGCTTTCGATGGTGCAAATCGGAGAATTCTCTTTCATCATCGCGCAACTGGGCGAAGATACCGGCGTAACGCACACGCCGCTTTTTTCCATCGCCGTCTCCGTTTCATTAATCTCAAGTTTTCTCACGCCGCTTTTTATTCGTCATAGCGACACGCTGGCCCGTGTGTTCGCTCAGTTTCTGCCAAAGCCGGTGGCCACGTTCGGTGGATTTTACACTTCTTGGATCAGTCAAATTTCGGGTGAATCAAAGCCGGAGAAGCCATCGGTTGCCGTGCAGAGAATTTCACCCCATTTGGCGCCGCTCCTGTTGTACCTATCATTCGTTGCGGGCTTATTTTTTGTAGCCTACCGTTATTCACCCCAGGCGCAGGAATACTTGCGCCATCTTGTACCAGACCTGCGCCACTCGGCCTTCCTTTATTGGCTGGGCGTGGGCGTTGCCATTTTTCCTTTTTGGCTGGGCTTGATTTATTCACTGGATCAACTGCTTTGGAATTTATTTTTTGGGCGCGGCAAATTGACTCACGAGCTGAAAGAAAACCGGTCCGCTTTGCCGGGGCGGCTGATTCGCATTATGTTCCGCGCAGGAATTTTCATTATGCTCTCTTTACTCGTGCTTTCCGTGAGCGCTCCGTTTTTGCCTCATTTCCCCCTTCTATTAATAGTAGGGGCGGGGCTGACATTGCTCAGTTTCTGGTTTTGGGCCCTCATCACGCGATTTCAATCGCATATTGAAAATACGGTGAAGCTGGCGTTTGAAAAAGAAGAGCCGGGTGTTAAGAAATTGGACGAGGAGAAGGCACGCCATGAGCTGGAAGAGTTAATTAAAAGGGAATATCCGTGGGAGGTTCTCACAGAAACCGTGATTGTGCCGTACAAGCAGACGGCCGTCAACCAGCCGATTCGCGACTTAAAACTTCCGCAGATGACGGGAGCCATGATCATGGCCATTGATAGGGAAGGCGAAACGTTGGCGAATCCTCTTCCTTCCACTTTAGTGATGCCGGGAGATATTCTCGTGGTCATGGGAGACGAAAACCAGATTCAGCATGCCGTGCGCTACCTCAGCGGCCTGATGGCTCAAGCCCACCGGCCCGCTGTGTCGGAAAAAGCCTTGGCCCTGCGCGTTGAAATTTCAGAAAACGCTCCGAGTGTGGGCAAAACCCTGTCCGATTTAACGCTGCGCGCTAAAACCGGTGCGAGCGTAATCGGACTTCAGCGCAGGGACGGAAGTTCCTTCACCAATCCGGCACCTTCCACGCAAATCCTGGCCGGCGACACCGTCATCCTTTTCGGCACCGAAGCCCAAATCACCCAAGCCCGCGAGATTTTGTCGGGGGTTAGTTAGCCGGGCTGTTCGTACCGTTGTTTCAGCTCGAGGGCGGCTTTTTGGTAGATTGTTTTTCTGTCGCCCAAGGTGATTAGGAAGATTTCATTGGACACCGGGTCAAGCCCGGGGTCAGTCCGTCGGGGAAATACAACTTCCCCACGTTGGCTGACTTTATAAATAATTCTGATTTGGCCGATGCGGTAGCTTCTTAATCCTTTTAATTCTTGAGATAATGCTTTTCCTGCGGCGGGATTTTGCAGGATTTGGGTAAAGGCTTGTTTTACTTTTCGTTTCAAATCGGGGGGAAGGTGACGGATGAGATCGCGCTCCTCATCATCGACTACTAGGAAGTATTTCATTGCGGTTCGGAACCGAATAATTCTTCAATCGTATATTTCTTTCGCTTTCCTTTGCTGTGAAGACGGCTCAAGCCTTCGCGGATTTCTTCCATTAATTGGGGATTTTGCTTGATGTTCTGTGTTTCTTTCCAGCCTTCGTATTCTTCGGCATTAATGAGAATAGCCGCAGGCCTTCCATTTCGTGTGATGATGATTTCATCTTCATTACGCAAAACGCCCTGAACCAGACGGCTCAGTTTGATTTTTACTTCGGATAAAGGCAGTGTACGAGTCATGATGAGCTCCTCCCAAATAAGTCTAAATTCAGATTAACCCGAATTCTGACCTAATTATAGCAGGGCATTTTGCCCCGGGTCAAGCGCCGGCGCGGCGTGGGTGCATATCACTTTAGGCAGTGAAAATTGAGGTCACTTTTAAATGCGGCCCCTCTCCCTCGTGAGAGGGAGAGGGCCGGACGCGAAGCGCCGGGGTGAGGGTGTGGCACCAAACAAAACCCTCACCCCTTCCCCTCTCCCT
>JACQQR010000067.1 GCA_016206875.1 Candidatus Omnitrophota bacterium | reverse complement strand
GTGGCAGGAAACCGAAGCGGTATGGGAAGCTATTGACGCGGCGGTGAAAACCCTCACCCCTTCCCCTCTCCCTTAGAAAGGGAGAGGGGCCGCAAGATACGTTGATGGGTTGCCAAAGACGCCTAAACCCTATACGAACTTAAGAAACAGCGTACTAGTAGGAGAACCCGCGTGGACGAGGAAAGAATTTTTTCACAAGATTTGAAAACAGAAGATTACGAGTTTGAGATGTCTCTGCGCCCGGCCGCGCTGCAGGAATTCGTGGGTCAGGCCAAAATGAAAGAGAATTTGGCCATCTTCATCGAAGCGGCAAAAAAACGCCATGAACCGCTCGACCACGTGCTTTTTTTCGGCCCTCCGGGGCTGGGGAAAACCACTTTAGCCCATATTATTGCCCGTGAACTCGGCGCCAATATCAAAACTTCTTCCGGCCCTGTGCTTTCGCGCCCCGGCGATTTAGCGGGCTTACTCACCAATCTGGAAGAAGGCGATGTGCTTTTTATCGATGAAATTCACCGCCTAAGTCCTGTGGTGGAAGAATATTTATATCCCGCCATGGAAGACTATTATATGGATATTGTGATCGATAAAGGGCCCAGCGCGCGCTCGGTAAAAATTAATTTACCCAAATTCACTTTAATAGGCGCCACCACGCGCACCGGCCTGCTTACTTCACCTATGCGGGCCCGTTTCGGCATTGTCGAGCGCCTCAATTATTATGAGCCGGAAGACTTGCATCAAATTCTTTTGCGCTCCGCCCGTATTTTGGGAATCGAAGTGGACGGCAAAGGCGCCGGCGAGATAGCCCGCCGTTCACGCGGCACACCGCGCGTGGCCAATCGCTTGCTGCGCCGCGTGCGTGATTATGCGCAAGTACGCGCCCAGGGTGTGGTTACCGGTGAGGTGGCGCACAAGGGTTTGCTGATGCTGGATGTAGACGAGGCCGGTCTGGATGTGATGGACAAAAAAATTCTCAATTATATTATCAGAGAATTTGAAGGGGGGCCTGTGGGAGTGAATAATTTGTCCGTTGCCGTCGGGGAAGAGCAGGATACGATAGAAGAAATTTATGAGCCTTATTTAATTCAAAAAGGTTTCCTCAAGCGCACCCCGGCCGGGCGTGTGGCCACCACGCTTGCCTATCAACACTTGGGCAAAAAGCCCCCGGGAAAGCAGAAGGATTTGTTTTAATGGACTACATCTTTTCATTTTGGAAGCCCATTCTCGAAATCCTCATTATTTGGTGGGTGCTTTATGCCCTGTTTCGCCTCATTCAGGGAACGCGAGCCGTTCAAGTTATGATGGGCGTGATTTTATTCGCGCTCATGTTTTATCTGGTCCGCTTTATAGGCCTCGAAACCATCAACTGGGTGATGGAAAAACTGCTGGCCATCGGCGTGATTGCGCTTTTGATTATTTTCCAGCCGGAACTGAGGCGTGTGCTGGCGCGCATGGGTCAAAATACGCTGCTTCGCACGTTCTTCCAGGAAGGCGGCATTATGGATGAGGTGGTCAAGGCCTGCGAAGTGATGTCCAAAAAGAAAATAGGCGCTTTGATTGCGATTGAAAGGGAAGTGGGGCTTAAAAATTATGTGGAAAGCGGAGTATTGATTGATGCCAAAGTATCCTCGGAACTCATTCTTTCTATTTTCTTTCCCAAATCGCCGCTTCATGACGGCGGCATCATCATTGTAGAAGATAAAATCGCTTCTTGCGGATCTCTTTTTCCCCTGACGCAGAACGTGAATATCAGTAAAACCCTGGGCACGCGCCACAGGGCGGCCATCGGGCTTACCGAAGAGACTGACGCTGTGTCCATTGTGGTTTCCGAGGAAACCGGAGGCATTTCCGTTTCAGTTTATGGAAAGCTCACGCGCGATTTAGATGCCGAAGGGCTCCGGCGCGTGTTGAAAAGCCTGTTTAAATCGAATGAAAAAGAGCGTTTTTCCTTTTTAGGTTTGTGGAGAGGTATCAAAAATGAAGGCGAGCCAGCTAATAAACAACCTGGGGCTTAAAATTGTTTCTTTGATTCTGGCCGTAATCGTTTGGTTTTACGCGGCCGGGGAGGGGCAAGACCAAATTACCGTCCGCGTACCGCTGGAGGTCGAGTCCGTAGCTCCGGCAATGACCGTGGTACATGGCGCCCGCCAGACTTTGCGCGTCGTGCTCCAGGCGCCTAGAAACTTGATTCATATTCTTTCTTCCTTTGATGTGACCGCTCATCATAAAATCGCCCCAAGCGTAAAGGCCGGAGAGTATAGTTTCAAAATCGGTGAAGACGATTTTCACCTGCCGCCCGGTGATATTCGCATTGTGGAAATTTACCCCCCAATCGTTCATGTGCGGCTCGATGAGGTCACGCAAAAAAAGTTAAAAGTTAACCCGATGATTCAGGGCGAGCCCGCCGTGGGTTTTTCTATCAATCAAGCCGATGTGCTGGTGGATCCGAATGCGGTTGTAGTAGAAATGCCCCGCGTTCAGTCGGAAAAATTTGAGACGATTGACACAGAGCCGATTGATGTAGTCGGGCGCTTGCGCTCATTTCGCAGAAAAGTGAAGCTCGAATTTGGCCCGGATATTAAACCGGTGAACACCGATTCGGTGGACGTGTACGTGCCTCTCATTGAGCAATTCTCCTCAAAAACTTTTGAAAATATCCCCGTCAAAGTTATTGGAATTCCGGATAAAACATTCTCCATTTTTTTAAATCCAGCCAAAGTGTCTCTTCAATTAAAAGGCCCGTTGCGGCTTTTAGAAACCATGAAACCGGAAGAAATATTGGCCTATGTGGAGGTGACGGGACTAAAAAATGGAAGATATGATCTCCCGCTTACAGTGAATGCTCCTTCAAATATTTCGTTAAAAGGAGACTCGCCCACGGTTCATGTGATTATCGAAGAAATTAAACGATAATTTGGAGAGAGTTTGTGCCCAAACTTGGCGTCAATATCGATCATGTTGCCACGGTCCGGCAGGCGAGGCTCGGCTTTGAGCCGGATGTGCTTCAGGCAGCCATGGAAGCCATACGAGGCGGCGCGGACGGAATCACTGTTCATTTGCGTGAGGACAGGCGTCATATTCGGGACCGAGATGTGACGGCGCTTCGCAAGTCCATTCGCGTGCCTTTAAATTTGGAAATGTCTTTGGCCGAAGAAATTGTAGCCTTTGCTTTCCGCCTCACCCCTCCAAAAGTGTGCATCGTCCCTGAAAAGCGCAAAGAACTCACCACAGAAGGAGGCTTGGCCGTAGCCCGTGAATTTTCGCGGGTGGCCCGGGCGGTTGAGCGATTGTCGAGGAGAAATATAGAAATCAGCCTTTTCATTGCGCCCCTGGAGCGCGAAGTGCGTGCGGCAAAAAAATCAGGCGCTCAAGTGATTGAGCTTCATACGGGCGAATATGCGCATGCCCGCTCCGGACACGAGCGAAAGCTGGAACTCAAGCGATTAAAAGAGGCCGCAAGCCTAGCTCATTCGCTTGGGTTGGGCGTCAATGCCGGGCATGGGTTAAATTATGAAAACGTAAAGCCGGTGGCCCATATTTCTCATATGGTGGAGTTGAATATCGGCCACAGCATTGTCTCCCGGGCCTTGTTTGTCGGGATGCGCCAAGCCGTACAGGAAATGAAAAGGCTTTTGAATTGATGAATGCAAAAAAAGAAATTGCCTCAATTACCAGCGAATGGCAATCTGTTTTTCCGAAGAGAGAAAAGCAGGCGCACAAAGGAGATTTTGGGCGGGTGTTTATTTTAGCCGGCTCGCGGGGGTTGTGCGGAGCCGGGCTTTTGGCAGCCATGGGAGCGCTTCGCTCCGGAGCTGGCCTGATTTCTCTGGGCACTCCGGAAGAGTGCGCTGCGCTCGTGCTCCAGCGTATTCCCGAAGTTATGGTGAAGCCTTTGGCTCAAAATTCTGAAGGCTCTCTGGCTTCTTCCGGCTTTTCCCAAATTGAATCGTATTTATCCGGCCAAAATGTTTTTGCTCTCGGCCCGGGGCTTTCCCAGCAGCCGGATACGCAAGCACTGATTCGCCGCCTGGTGAGCGCATCCAAAATTCCTGTGGTGCTGGATGCCGACGGCCTGAATGCCTTTCAAAATTTCCGTCATGAACTACAATCTGTCAAAGTGCCTCTGGTGTTGACGCCTCATCCCGGCGAGTTTGCCCGGCTTTTCGCGAGGCCAGCCTCGGAGTCTGAAGAGGGGCGCAAGCGCCTTGCTGTAGAAGGCGCCCGAGAAACAGGCGCGACCCTAGTGCTTAAAGGCGCCGGCACGGTTGTGGCCGGTCCGGAAGGCCGGGTGTTTGTCAACCCAACGGGAAATCCGGGAATGGCCAAAGGAGGAAGCGGCGATATTCTTACAGGCATGATTGCCTCTTTCATCGCTCAAGGAGTTCCGGTATTTGAAGCAGCCAAATTTGGCGTGTTTATTCACGGCTTGAGCGGAGATTTGGCCGCCAAGCAGTTTGACGAAGTGTCAATGACGCCCGGAGATTTACTCAATCATCTGCCGGAGGCTTTTATTTCTTTGCGGGGGAAAGGATGAACCCAGAGCTGGATCCGGATTGGCTGCTGGTGGAACAAATAAAGCAAGGTGACAACGCAGCCTTTAACACAATTTTTGAGAAACATAAGCGCCGCGTCATTAATTTAGCCTACCGTTTTACAAAGTCCCGCGAAACCTCTGAAGATATTGCTCAAGACGTTTTCGTGAAAGTTTATGAAGGAAAATTAAGCGCGCAGGCGAACGCCAAATTCTCCACCTGGCTGTACCGGGTAACCGTGAATGCCGCCATTGATAGCACGCGCCGCAGAAAATTCCAGATGCTTTCCTTACATCAGCCCCGTGTGAACCCGAAAACCGGCGAGGAAGCGGAATGCATGATTGATTCCATACGCGACCCTAAGGCCTTGTTGGGAAGCGATGTGGTATGTGAAGCCGAAATTGTTGAAATTATGCGGCGGGAAATTGACGGGTTGGGCGAGCCCTTGCGTTTTCCGCTCTTGCTTTTCCAATTCGAAAACTTGTCGTACCGGGAAATAGGTACTATTTTGGGTATTTCCGAGAAGGCCGTGGAACGCCGGCTGCACCGGGCCAAGGAAGTGCTCAGGCGGAAGTTGGCGCTTCGGAAGATCGCTCTCTGAAAATTTCTAAAAATTTTCAAGGGGGTTTTGTTCCTGTAAGCCGTTTCTTCAATTAAGAGGACGCAATATGCGACAAGAAGCCGTTGATGCCTATATTGTTCACGCCGTACCCGAAACTCTCGAGTCCTCCCCAGGATTTGAAGCCGGATTTTGGCGAAAGATTGAAAAACGCCGCAAACGTTTTTTTCTGGAAGTGTTACTGGACCCCATCTTCTCATTGATCCCGATTCCTACCATGGCGCAAGTGGTGAGTGTTCTTGTTTTTACGGCTATGATTTCTTCGGCAGTGGGCGCCTTAGCGGCTCTTGTGGCACAACCGCAGCGGGATCATTCAAACGCCGCGCTATTTTTAAATCCGCCGCCATCCATTTCAGAAATGTATATAACAAAGCTTGAAACAGGTTCAAACTGAGAGGGGAAATAAATGAGAAAATGGATCATTTTGATTTTATTTGCCGGACTGATTTCAGGCATTACCCTGGGGGGGTTTTGGTG
>JACQQR010000073.1 GCA_016206875.1 Candidatus Omnitrophota bacterium | reverse complement strand
GTTCTGGGGAGAGCCGTCCCTACCGACTCTTCCGGCAATCTGCCCTTTCGGATGATCTACTTTGCCTGGATGAGCGCCGCCGACTTGCAACAGTTCATACGTATTCGGATTTTCGAGCGGAAAACGAAGGTCAAAGTCTTCTTTTCCATTTAAATGAATCATTATTTCGTAGCCGGAAGCCTCGTTTGGGTTTGGAAGCCAATAATCCAATCGAATAAATAATTCCCAAAGGCTAAAACCGTAGTGAATTTTTCGGAAAATCGAATCGGTTTGGACCATGGCCCCTCCCAAACTCTCTTCGTGATAAACCGCGGAACCTATCCACTCATAATAATCAGTGATTTTCCCGTCGATGACGGGTTGAATCAGGGCATAAGGCGTTCGGCATTCTTTCCGGCCGGTCGTTTTAATCGGATGTTTCACAAAATCAGGCACGTGCCCGCCGATGAGATGATACACCCGGCGCAAATGACTTCGAAATAATGTGTCAAAAATTTCCGCGCTTTCGGTGAAAAATTCATTTCCGTACCACCAAAACCAGTCGCTGGCTTCCGCCATATAAATTTCATTCCACGCGTTCTTCCGGGTTTCCCCGTCCAGGGTAGACTCAACGCTGGAAAGATGATTTCTCGTGTCCCGCACATATTTCCAAGCCGTGAAATCTTCGGCATGCCCGTACCAGATATCAAAATTATGATGAATCCATGAGCCGCTGTATAAATGGGGCAACACTTTTTTTGTATAGGCATCCGTTTTCAAGTAGTCAGAAAATGTGGTGGTTTTTAAACCGGGGTGACGGGACAGGCGCTCGGCCAGAAGATTCAAAAATTCTTTTCCCCCGTCCGGATAGTGTTCCCAAGGATTTTCTCCGTCTAAAATGATGGAAACAATAGGGTTGGCCTCACCCGGGGACTGAGACAGGCTTTTGTGCAGCTGCTCTAACTTTCCGATCAAGTCATTTACGGCATCAATTTGCCGCATGCGATGATACCCAAACCCAATTAAATCGGAGATCGTTTTGTCTCTAAAAAAAATCACGATGCTCCCCTTTCCCGTTTCCAACCAGTGCGGCTGATACAGTTCTTCTTCGCGCTTTGCTTTTTGGTCTAACGAATGCATCAGGATTTCTTCATCCGTGGCAATCCATTGAACGCCGGCCTCTTGAAACATGCGCGCGGCGGGCACAGAAACGCTGCCTTCGGCAGGCCACATGCCGGCCGGGTATTCATCAAAAATCCGTTTGAATAATTCCCGCGCATTTTCCACATGCCATCGGGCGTCGTGCGGCCACGAAAATCCCGGGTCATCCTCAGACTCTTTGGCAAGAAGCGGAAGAATCGGATGATAAAAAGGCGTTGTTGTTAATTCAATCTTCCTCTCCCTGTAGATTTTTTTTAGACGGGCAATCACCTCTCTCATGACTTGCCACTGAAGCGCGAGGACTTCTTGCTTCTCTTCCTCGGTGAAATTGCGGCCTTTTTTAACCAGCTCATGAATACGGGGGTACATTTCGGCGGCAGAAAAGCCAAACCACATGAGATTGAAAAGTACTTGGAGATCTAGAATATCCTGGGGGGTGAAACGTTTTGAGACACTTTCGTGCGGTCCGTCGGAAAATGCATGCCCTCTTTTCTGATACAGTTCGTTATATCGGGGATGAGGACGAATGACCCGCTCCAGATTATTCATGAAAAAATTTCTCAGAATGAACATTTTTTCTTCCGGGCGTAACAAGCCGGCATTTTTTTTGGTTAATTCAAGAAAATGATCCTGAATGTTGGGATTCTGGACATACTCTTCCAGTTGGATGAGCAGACTGGGGGTTATATTCATTGTTTGTTTAAATGCCGGATATTTCTCGGCCAATACTGCCAAATCGGTATACCCGCGCAGCGCGTGAAGCCGGACCCAGGGCAGGCGGTACTCACCCGTTCCCGGTTCTTTGTAAACAGGCTGATGCATGTGCCATAGAAAGGCTATCTGGAGAGGTTTCATTGCATTACGTTAGTACCCGCAAGACATTCGATGTTGGGAGTTCCAAGGTACTATGCAGTTTGCCAATGGGCTACGCCCATTTTCAATTGTGATGCTGCATTAGGCATTTACAGAAATTTCACGCAGGTATTTGGCGGCATCTTCAGGGGGCGTTGGGTTGATATAAAATCCTGAGCCCCATTCAAAACCCGCCACTTTCGTAAGACGCGGCATGATTTCAATATGCCAGTGGAAATCTTCCTGAATGGTGTGCCAGTACCCCCGGCGACTGAACCGGTTCGGCGCTGTATGAATGATGTAATTATATTGAGGTTTATTGAGCGCCAGGGACAATTTATCCAGGGTGATTTTAAAAGCCTGCGCCATCTCATGTAAATGCGAACGGCTCGCGTAAAAATCCATTTGATGATATTTGGGCAAAAAGATGAGCTCAAAGGGGAAGCGGGACGCGAAGGGACAAAAAGAAATATAGTAATCATTTTCATAAACGATACGAATGCCGAAATCCTTTTCCTGGTGCATGACATCACAATACAGGCAGCGTTCTTTATGATGGAAGTAGCGCTCGGCTCCTTGAAGCTCTTCTTTCACCCGGATCGGCGTGACCGGAGTGGCGATAATTTGTGAATGCGAGTGGCTCAGGGTTGCGCCCGCCTGCGGCCCCTCATTTTTGAAGATCAGCACGTAGCGAAACCGCACATCACGGTGTAAATCTTCCAGCCGGTTTTGATAAACCGTAAGCACCTCTTTGATTTCCTCAATGGATAAATCATGAATGGCTTTATGATGATCCGGCGTTTCGATCACAACCTCGTGGGCACCAAAACCGGCCATCAGGTCATACATGCCCACCCCCTTTTTCGTCAGGGGCTCGTCAATCCCAAGCGCCGGATATTTATTAGGAATCACGCGGATTTGCCAGCCCGGCGAGTTGGGGCCGGAAGAATCGCGGCGCAGAGAAGAAATTTCCGGGGGGGTTTTACTTTCATTGCCCGGGCAAAAAGGGCATGCGGAGGGATCACCCATGTCTTTGACTTCATGGTTGAAATGATTGGGGCGCTTGCCGCGGGTCGTAGAGATAATGACCCATCTACCCGTCACCGGATCTTTTCTGAGTTCAGCCATAAAACTCCTTCTTTCCCCTCTCCAAGAGGGGGCTATTATATAAGAAATCCCTACACAATTTTTTTTAATTTCAAAATCAAAGGGATCGCTAAAAATCCCAAAATCCCTGTGCCTACAATTAAGGATTGAAGCCCGATTAAAGGGAAAATTTTACCGCCAACGAGGCCGGAGGTAATCGTGCCTAAATTGTGGATGCTCATGAACACGGCAAACAAGCACCCCTCCACTCCCGTGCCGTGCGTTAATTTGGCGCACATAGTGAGAAAAGGAAGAAAAGTAATATAGGCCAGGATGCCGCTCATGAGAAAAACGAATACGGCGCTTCGTACATCTTGAACCAAGAGGCAGGCGATGACATTGAATACATTGATCACGACTCCGGCAATCATCAGCTTATAAATATTGAAGCGGCTTAAAAATTTTCCGAAAATTAAAGCCCCGATAATAGCCCCCATCCAGCTCAGGCTCATCAGCATGCCTAAAATTTCTTCTTTGATTTGCATGGTCTCTTTCAGATGAAAGAAAAAGGGGGTGTTGAAGCTTGCCGAGAGTGACCCCACAATCAAAATCAACGAAAAGACAGACATGGCGGGAGTGAAAAGAAGTTTTATGCTTTTCCAGATGGGCTCCCATACAGGAAATTCATTGAAAGAGGTTTTGTGCTCGCGCACAAAAAAGCAGGCGATCATCGTGGCCATCGGAAGAACTGCGGCCATGGCGAACACTTGATGATAGGGGAACGCCCGGGCTAAATATCCGCCCAGGGCTCCGCTTAAAATAGCGCCCAGGCTCCTGAATCCCCAAGCCAGGCTCTGATATTTTCCGGCCGTTTCTTTGGTGGAGCGCTCAACTATCAAGCCGTCGGTAATTACGTCGGTGGCCGCAAAGCCGGTATTGATTACGGCGAGCACGGCAACAATTCCCCAAAAGCCCGTCGGTTTTGTGGAAAAAACCAGCCAGCCAACGGCAGAAATCAGTGAACTTAAAAATATATAAGGTTTTCTGCGCATTCCAAGAATGGGAACACTGTCGGAAATGGCCCCATAAAGAATCTTGAGAAACCAGGGAAATGACCCCAGGGACATCAGGTAGGTGACGTCAGAAACACTGAAGCCGATGTTTTTGAGATACAGCGGAAGGGCGATGCCGGTAATGCCGAGTGCGCCTTGTACAAAATAAACCAGTGCTGCCAGACGTGCAGAGGATTTTTCTAGCACAACGGCCTCGCAATTACTTGGATGTTTTTGTCTGAGCGATATCTTGCACCTGGTGAGTTGCCTGAGGTACGGCCTTCTTTGCTACTTGGGCAGTTTGGGGCGCAGGAGCCGTCGCTTCTTTTTCTTTCAGCGATTCTTGTTTTAATTTTTCCAGCGCTTCTTTTATTTTGGCGACATCTTCTTTAGAAATCGGTTTTTGTCCTGCGCCCGCGCCGGAGACCAAGGAACGCGCCCTAGTGGATTCAATCACATCCAGAGAAATGCAGGTGATTAAAAATAAAATGGCGCAGATTGAAGTAGCCTTTGTTAGAAAATCACCGGCCTTGGTTCCGAATAAGGTTTGCACTCCCCCGCCCATGCCAAAAGAAGCGCCGCCCAGCCCTTGCCCCCGGCCTGCCTGCAGCAAAATCACGAGAATTAAAACTAAACAAACGATCACATGAATCACAACTAAAAAAATGGTTAGCATGTCAGCTCTTTCTTTTTTGCGCCGCGAATAATTTGAATAAAGGATTCCGCCTTTAAACAGGCGCCGCCCACAAGCGCGCCATTTACATCCGGCTGTGCCATAATTCCGGAGATGTTTTCCGGTTTTACGCTGCCACCGTATAAAATACGGATTTTCGCGGCAATCTCTTTACCGGCTCGTTCCGCAAGAAGCGCCCGTATCCATTCATGCATTTCTTGTGCTTCTCCGGAGGAAGCTGTTTTGCCCGTGCCGATGGCCCAAACCGGTTCGTACGCTACGATTAGTTTCTCAAATTGCTCGGCGGAGAGCCCCGCCAGCGCACCTTCCGCTTGCGCCTTCACAGTCTCTTTGGCTTTGCCGGACTCGCGCTCGGGAAGCGTTTCTCCCACGCAGACGATGGGAATCAAACTAAAAGTGAGCGCTGCAATGACTTTTTTATTGATTAAAGAGTCGGTTTCGCCAAAATATTGGCGGCGTTCTGAGTGGCCCAAAATCACATAGCGGCAGCCCAAATCTTTCAACATCAAAGGCGAAATTTCGCCCGTAAATGCGCCTTCTTTTTCAACGTACATATTTTGCGCGCCTAAGGCGATTCGAGTGCCGTCCAAGAGCGGATTGATAGTGGAAAGCAGCGTGAAAGGCGGACAAATAACAATGTCGCAATCATCCACGGAGTGAACGCCCGCTTTAATGGTGCCCACTAGCTTGACCCCTTCTTGAGAGGTTTTATACATTTTCCAATTGCCGGCGATGAGGGGTTTAATCACAACATACTTTCTTGTCATTCCGGGCTCGCCCCGGGGAAGGAAATGATACGTTATTCGTTTCCAAAGCCTTTATTCCCGGAAGAACGCGGCCTTCTAAATATTCTAAAGCCGCGCCGCCGCCTGTGGAAATATGCGACATTTTGTCTTCCAGATGAAACTGTTTCATGGCGCTTGCGGTATCGCCGCCGCCGATAATTGTGGTAACGCCCTCGAGCCCCGCGATGAATTCTGCGATTCGACGCGAGCCTTTTTCAAATTTTTTCATTTCAAACACACCTACCGGGCCGTTCCAAAGAATGGTTTTAGCGCCGGCCAAAGCCTGATTAAAAAGTTG
>JACQQR010000070.1 GCA_016206875.1 Candidatus Omnitrophota bacterium | reverse complement strand
GTGTATAGCGTACGGCGTTAAATGTTAGTACTGAATTTTTGAAAAATGGGTTTTCTCTCTAACGTTGTCATTCCCGCGAAAGCGGGAATCCAGTGACTTTAGCATTGTCTGAAAAACAAAGTCGCTGGATTCCCGCTTTCGCGGGAATGACAAAAAAGACTTCATCGATTCCTTATTTTCTTCAAATCCTTCAGGAGGCTTTCCAAAGATATTTTTTGGCTCTTGCTGCTTTGGCAAATTCTTTTGAAACAGTTTCATACATTGAACGTTTGCGACCAGTCTTCTTTTTCATCTACTTCTTCTTCCCCAACTCAAACTTTTTGTGGATGGCGCGGACGGCCTCTTTGCCGCGGCGGCCGTCGACTACGCAGGAGATTTTGATCTCCGAAGTCGAGATCATTTCGATGTTGATGCCCTTTTCGGCCAGCGCGCTGAACATTTTGCCGGCTACGCCGGAATGGGACTTCATGCCCACGCCCACCAAACTCACTTTGGCGATATTGTCGTCTACCTGAATACCGCGGGCTTTGACGGCCTCGGCGGCTTTGCGGATGACGGGCAGCGCGCGTTTCAGGTCGGAGCGGAATACGGTAAACGAGATATCAGTGTAATTGGTGGTGGACTTATTCTGAATGATCATGTCGATATTGATATTGCCTTCGGCGATTTTGCTGAACACTTTGGCGGCAATACCCGGTTTATCCGGAACTTTCAAAATTGTAACTTTCGCTTCATCTTCGTTAAGCGTGATTCCGCTCACCAACACTTTTTCCATTTTCTTATTCTCCTTCGTAATCAGCGTTCCTTCGGCGTTGTTCATACTGTTGCGAACTAAAATCGGCACATCGTATTTTTTGCCCACTTCCACAGAACGCGACTGCATCACCTTGGCACCCAGCGAGGCCATTTCCATCATTTCGTCATAGCTGATCACCGGAAGTTTCCGTGCGTTGGAAACGATACGTGGGTCGGCGTTATAAACGCCATCCACATCCGTATAAATTTCACATACTTTGGCTTTCAGCACGCTCGCAAGCGCCACCGCGGTCAGGTCCGAGCCGCCGCGGCCAAGCGTAGTGATTTCATGATTGGCTGTCTTGCCCTGAAAACCGGCCACGATCACGATTTTCCCTTTGGCCAGTTCCGCTTTCATACGTCTGGCGTCAATATCTTCAATTTTGGCCGCGCCGTGCACTTCATCCGTAATGATACCCACTTGGTATCCGGTCATCGATACGGCATCTTCGCCCAGCTCGTGAATGGCCATTGCCAAAAGCGCTACGGACATTTGCTCGCCCGTGGAAAGCAGCATATCCATTTCACGCCGATTAGGAAGTTTGGAGATTTTTCCGGCCAAGTCGATCAATTCATCCGTCGTGTCTCCAGGCGCTGAGACTACAACGACTACTTGATTTCCCTTACGCTTGGCCGCCACCACACGACGGGCTACATTCTTCACTTTTTTTATGTTGGCGACGGAACTGCCGCCGTATTTTTGGACAAGAATCATTTGCAACACCTTATTTGTCATCCTGAGCGTAGCGAAGGATCTAGGTTGAGTCACCCTAAACATATGCGGAGCTAAAAATACACGTTACGATAGGCAATAAAGATTCTTCGCTACGCTCAGAATGACAAGTTATGCCAAAAGTTCCCCCATCAACGTATGCGCTTCCCCAACCTGTACTAGCGAACGCGACGCTGCGGTTTCTGTAAATTCGTCGGCGCCGGAGGGCTCAATGCCTTTTCCGGCAATGATAAACGGGACATTGCCGCGCACGTGTGTTTTCACTTTGCATGAGGTCGAGTGGTCGGGCATGATCAAGACGCGCGTATCCGGATGCGACTTTACGTATTCTTTCACCGGGCCCACTACACGCTTATCAAAATCTTCTATGGCCATAATTTTTAGTTTTACATTGCCTTCATGACCCGCTTCATCGGTGGCCTCCACGTGAATATACGTGAGATCTTGTGACTTCAAACTATTCAAGCCGTATTCCACTTTCCCTTCATAATTGGTGTCTACATATCCGGTCATGCCCGGGACATTGAGCACTTCCAGGCCGGCCAAGTAGCCAATGCCTTTGACCAAATCCACGGCAGAAATCAGCGATCCGGTTTTTCCGTATTTTTCTTTGAACAATTGAATATGAGGCATTACCCCTTGTCCCCAAAACCAAATCATGTTGGCCGGATTTTCTTTCAGATCAAGCCGTACGCGGTTTACTTCATGATCGCTCAACAGAATACGCGCTTCTTCCATTAATTTTTTTAAGAGCTCCGCGCCGCTGCCTTTCGGCCAGTATTCATCTATCGGTTTTCCCTGAATATCATGCGCAGGGGTGCACTTGGCCGAAAGCCCTTCCACGCCGCCGGCATCACGAATAACGGCGATATGACGGTACTGAATTCCGGGATAAAGCGTAACGCGCTCGGAGTCCAGCCGCGATTTTAAAAAATTCACCAACGTATGCGCTTCTTTTGTGCTGATATGCCCGGCGCTATAGTCAATTAATTTGCCATCGGCCTCAGTCACCAAATTCATGCGAAACGCCACTTCACCGTCTTGTAACTCGATACCCATGCTCGCCGCTTCAATAGGCGCGCGGCCGGTGTAACACGATTTTGGGTCGTAACCCAAAATCGACAAGTGCCCTACATCCGAGCCGGGTTGAAGAGGAGACGGAATGGTATTGGCCGCACCCATTCTTCCGGTTTTCGCAAACCAATTCAAATTGGGAATGTTAGCGGCTTCAAGCGGCGTCTTACCATTCAGTTCTTCGCAAGGATGGTCACTGACGCCGTCGGGAACGAGGATGATGTATTTCATATTCGTGCAGCGTACGGCGTAGGGCGTACAGCGAAACTGCCCTTACGCAGTACGCTGTACGCACAACGCCGTACGTCCTTTAGATGTTAAGCACTTTAAGCACTTCCACAATTTCCGGTTTCACGGAAACCATTTTATCTTCGAAACTCAGCGCATAATCGGGATCTTTAAGTCCCGAGCCTGTGAGTGTGCACACTACCGTGCTTCCGGGTTTAAAATAATTTTTCTTGGCCAATTTCACGAGACCCGCAACGGAAGCCGCGGATGCGGGCTCGGCAAATATACCGTCATGCTCCGCAATAAATCGATAGGCCCGGCCGATTTCTTCGTCAGTGACCGCATCAATCAGCCCCCCCGATTCATCGCGTGCAGCCAAGGCTTGTTTCCAGCTGGCCGGATTTCCGATTTTGATGGCTGTGGCAATCGTTTTTGGATTTTCCACGATATGCCCTAAGACAATCGGGGCTGAGCCGGCGGCCTGAAATCCGCACATTTTCGGGAGCGTATGCGACAGGCCCTTTGCCTGATATTCCTTATAGCCCATCCAATAAGCCGTAATGTTGCCCGCGTTCCCGACAGGAATTAAATGATATTGGGGGGCATCGCCCAGCTCATCACAAATTTCAAATGCGCCGGTTTTTTGGCCTTGAATCCGGTATGGATTGATGGAATTCACAAGCTTGATTGGGTATTTCTCGGCAATTTCCTTGACCACGCGCAGGGCATCATCAAAATTTCCTTGCACCGTAATTACCGTGGCTCCGTAGCGATAGGCTTGCACCAGTTTGCCTTTGGCGATTTGCCCTTCGGGCACGAACACGTAACATTTCAGGCCCGACCGCGAGGCATAAGCGGCTGCGGAAGCCGAGGTATTTCCGGTTGAGGCACAAACAATGGCTTTGTAGCCTTCTTCCAAGGCCTTCGACACAGCCATGGTCATGCCGCGGTCTTTGAAAGAACCGGTGGGATTCAGTCCTTCGAATTTGTAATAAATTTTCAAATTCAAATTGAAAGCCTTGGGCAGCGCTTCGGACAAAATAAGCGGCGTATTGCCTTCATTGAGCGACACAATAGGCGTATTCACCGAAACCGGAAGAAATTCGGCGTAGCGTTCAATAATTCCGATTTTTTTCTCGAGTATTTTCATCATAGTGTCTTTCTGCCATTCCGTATTCTCTGTCATTCCCGCGCCCGCCTCAGCGGGTCCGCCGGGGCGGAAAAGCGGGAATCCAGTGACTTTAACAAATTGGGTTGCAAGTCCCTGGATCCCCGCTTTCGCGGGGATGACAAAATAAGGCAGACGCGGGACAAGCTTCATTACGCTTCTATTCGTATCACGCGTGATTTGGAACGAATCATGGATTTCATTGCGTCAATCCGCTCTACAGCCGAGCGGATTTCTTTTTCGTGAACGTGATGGGTCAGCAAAATAAGCGGCACCACCGTACCGCTTTTACGTTCACTTTGAATCACATCCGAAATACTTACATTGTACTTACCCAATATGCCGGCGATTTTCGAGAGCACGCCGGGCTGGTCGAGCACGGAAAATCGCAGATAATACCGGGACAAAATTGACGAAATATTTTTTACCTTAAGCGGCTTTTTTGAAGCTTCCGGAAAGCGGCTTTCTAAGCCGCGCGAATAATCAATCAAATCACTCATCACCGCACTGGCTGTGGGCTCGGGACCCGCACCGCGTCCGTACAATAAAATTTCTCCGGTCTCGTCGCCGTCCAATAAAATTGCGTTGAACGAGCCATCTACCTTGGCCAAAATATGATCTTGAGGAACGAGCGTGGGCTGCACACGTGCGTCGATGCCGGATGCGTCACGCTTGGCAATGGC
Organism: Candidatus Omnitrophota bacterium; assembly: GCA_016206875.1. Taxonomy (GTDB): domain Bacteria; phylum Omnitrophota; class Omnitrophia; order Omnitrophales; family JACROU01; genus JACQQR01. The sequence continues at coordinate 14,718 of JACQQR010000070.1, read as the reverse complement.
CAGCAGTTTGATGCAATACCCAAAATTTTTCGCAAAATTGATGTCTTGCTCAGTGATGTGACGAATGCCTTCGCAATACACATCACGAAACGGAATATTTTGCTCAAAAGCCAGCCGTGCCAGCACGGCAATTTTATGAGCTGAATCGATGCCGTCAATATCAAAACTGGGATCCGGTTCGGCAAAACCTTTTTTTTGTGCTTGCTCCAAAGCCGTCTGGAAATCCAGTCCCTCGCGGCTCATCTGCGTAAGAATGTAATTACAAGTGCCGTTGACAATTCCCAAAATCGAATCGATGCGGTTGGCACCCAATCCCTCGCGAATAGTTTTGATCACAGGAATGCCGCCGCCCACACTGGCTTCAAAAAATACCTGCCGCCCCAATTTTCCAGCCAGCGCAGAAATCTCCTCCCCTTTCTCTGCCAGCAGTGCTTTATTAGCAGTAATCACATCCTTGCCGCTGCGCAAGGCTTCCAGCACATATTTTTTTGCTGAATCCACACCTCCTATTAATTCCACAACCACATCAATAGACGGATCTTTTAAAATTTGCGAGGCTTGGCTGGTAAGCCGCTTTGCGTCCAGCCCGGAAAATCGTTTTTTCCGCATATTTTTTACTAAAATGCGGGCAATTTTGAACTGCACCCCGTAGCGTTTTTGAAAAAAAGCGGCTTTGCGGGATACCAATTTATAGAGACTGGACCCAATTTGCCCCAACCCCAATAATCCAATGCGGATAGAACGCATAAAACCTCCAAAAAGCAGGGTACTATACTGCAACAGGTAGGGAAAAGCAAGATGGCGAACCCTTGTCATTGCGGCCAAGACTTGGCCGGACAGGCCAAGCGTGAGCCGGCATCTCCGCCAGAGAACGGTTGCGTTCCGGGCGTGGACGTTAAACACATTCCAGATCACCAATGGATTGCGTTACTTGTGAACATGAAAAAATGGCGGGGTCCACAAGGTGCGAAGCTAATTACCTTTTTTTAAGATATTCGCTGCCACCGTTTGAAGGCCTTAACTTCTGCAGAACTCAAATCAAACCACTCACCGTTCAGTCTTTTGGACTCAACACGTCTGTGCCAATAGGCTTCAATGCCGCTAGGGTCGTCAGTCTTGATTGAATGGATCAAGACGCATTTTTCGGGTAATTGGATTCGGAGTTCTGCCCCACGGCGCACCGTGTCATTAGTTTTTCCAATCTTATAATAGCGGCCCGATTTAAAGAGATAGACCTCGCCTAATCTTTGAACCGGGTCGGAGTTATCCGTATCCTGGTCGCCACTGGAACTTTCAATTATTGGCCTGCACAGATCAACAATATCGTTAAGCCCCAGTCGTTTTGCATATTCGCATATTTTCTCCGCTTGTTCTTTTTTATTCCCCAGTCGATTAACAATGCTGGTAGGATTCGGGAATTTAGGGCAGCTATTTCTTTTCACAAGCAGGTCCCTACGCGTAGGAAACCTACCTTTTTCTTTTATTACCACTACCATACTTTCCAATAAAAACTCTATACCGTGTGGTACCTGAAGGACGTTTGCCGTAAAACCTGCTTCCCGTTGTGCTTCACCGAAAGTCGCCCAGAATTTATTACAATCATATCTCGTTATGCTGGTCTCTTTTTCAAATTTGTTCATACCAAGAGGGATACCGCCATTCTCTTTTGCGGTTTGGCGAATAGCGTCAAGAATGTCTTGTTTTGATGTATTGCTCATAGCTACTCTGTTACCCTCATTTAATATTATTTGGAGAAATGTGGACGGTTTTCCCGTTTTGCCATACCGCAAGCGGCCGGCCAGATTTTTTGTGTCGTTCAACTACCTGTCGCACGGCCTTCTTCAGTGCGGCCTCGGCTTTGTCCTGCAACGACATTCTTTTTTTCTTCATTACTTTCTTGGCCTTGATGACGATGTGCCCGTTTTCTCATGAAGCAGGTTTAAAATCCGGCATCGCACGACACATAAATTGATCGAAAAGCGGGACCGTAAAAGCCATATCACCGTAGGCTGGACTGTAAATCATCCCTTTGTTAATTAAATTGGCCCGTATTGGACCCACACTATTAACTTTTACTCCCAGAGCTTCGGCAATATCACCAGAACGGTGAGCACCTGGTCCAAGATACGCCATGGCCCGTAAATATCTTTTTTCGCTAGGTGTCAAACGGTCAAAACGCACGCGAAAGAAATTTTCATCAAGGCGTTGAGTCACTGTTTGGGTTGCCTTCCGAACATCTTTTAAGGTAATGCGTAAGTTTTCTGCATGATTCCAAGCTTGATAACCCCATTCCTGAATAAAATAGGGATAACCTTTGGTACAATTGACGATCTCATTTAGAGCATCTTCATCGAATTTGGCATGAGCATTTTTAACGGGATCATTCAATGCTTTGCGCGCATCACTGGGTGATAACGGTCCGATATACGGAAATTCAAAAAGCCGTTCAGCATATGATTTTGATTCGCCCGCAAGTCGAGTCAGAATAGGCAAACCAGCACCTATCAGAATCAGTGGAAGTTGGAGCTGCTGCATCTTATGCATAGCCATAATAAGCGCGCTTAACTCTTTTTCGGTTAAATATTGGATTTCGTCAATCAGTAAGGCAATAACAGTTTTATGATCTTGCGCCGCTTCGGCAACAGCAATAAAAAGATTCGAAAGGTCGGCTTCCAGATCACCGCTATCAGCACTACCGCGTTCCGGCTCAATATCGAGTCCAAATTCTATATCCGAAACCTTTACTTTGATAGAGCCTATAAAACTTCTAAGAACTCCTAACCCGCGACGAACCTTGTCGCTAATATTCGCTACACGATTTAATTCAAAAAGGAGAGCCCTTAAAGGGGGGATCAATAAAGCAGGTAAGGATTTATTTTCGTGAGCTTCCAGAATAATCGCATAGTATCCAAGTTCTTTTGCGTTTCTGCTTAATTCATTTAGAAGAACAGTCTTTCCTACACCGCGCAAGCCAACCAGGATTAAGCTTTTTTCAGAACGTCTTTGTTTGATTCGACCGAAAAGAATTTCAGCTTTTTCAAGTATCTCGTTACGACCCACTAATTCTGGAGGTGGCGAACCGGCACCCGGTGAAAATGGATTTTTTATCCTGTCCATAGAAACTCCAAGTTATATGAAGTTATGTGACCTTATATCAAAAATTAGCTATAAGTCAAAATAAATCTTATAAGTCTCTAACTCGTCGGAAATTACATGGTTTTCAATAAAAAACGCCTCGTGTAGAGATTGTCTAAAACGAGGCGTTTTCCATCGACGCTCAGGCTTGCCTGCCTTTTTGGCAGGTTCGTCCAAGTGTCCAACATGGCTCCTCTGGCGGAGATGCCCCACCTGCCTGCCGGTAGGCAAGGTTTTTCCGCCTCGGTGGGCCCGCTGAGGCGGGCACAGAATGACAGATTACTTGGATGACAAGACTTGTATGAATTTATCCAACTCTTTCTCATTATTATAGAAGTGAGGGGCGATGCGGATACCGCCCCCTCTAGGCGTGACGAAAATCCCCCCCCGAAAGAGGCGACGGGCGGCTGCCCCGGGGTTTGGTACCTGGGCAATGACAATGCCGGAGCGCATGGAAGGCTCCAAAGGAGAAAGCACGGGAATCGCAGATTTCTTTAATTTGCCAATTAAATAATCTGTGAGGTATAAAATGCGCCGGGTTATGGCCTCTTTGCCGATTGAAGTCATATATTCACAAGCCGCCTGGAGAGCGAAAAAATTGGCAAAGGCCGGGCCGCCGTATTCATACCGAGAGGCCTCGGACTTGATGTCCGCACGGCGATTATCATAACGCTCGGGGTTATTGACACTTCGCCACCCGGCAAAACGCGGCGGCACGGCACGCAGAATTTCTTTCCGCACATACACGATTCCGCATCCATACCCGGCCAGCATCCATTTATAACTGTTGGCGGCAAGCGCATCGATGCCCATCGCTTTCACGTCGATGGGGAAAGCGCCCAGCGCCTGCGAGGCATTCACCACAAACCGGCAGCTATTTTGTCGCGCGATTTTCGAAAGCCCGGCCAAATCCTGACGAAAACCCGAGGCATATTGCACGTAGCTGGAAACAATAATTTTTGTTTTGGATCGAATGGCCCGCAAAAAATCGGAAGGCAAAGTTTGATTGGCGGACGCCTTCAAAAACCGTAGAGGCATCTTCCGGTGAAGCCAAGGCACGGTGGATGCCGGAAATTCCATTTCACTGGCCAGCACTTCCCCCTCGCCTTCAAATAAATCGGCAACGAGATTCATGCCTTCGGAGGTATTGGGGGTAAAGGCAACTTCTTCAGGCTCAGCATTGATAAAACGCGCAACAGCGGAACGCGCCTCTTCTTTTCGCCGGAGCCAGGCGGACCAGCGGAAATCGCCTTCTTGATAGGTCTCATTCCAGAATTTTGCTGCGGCAAGAAACACGGGGCGGGCAATAACTCCGCCTGCTGCGTGATCGAGATATACGTGCTTTTTTGTGATGGGAAAATCAAGATTACGAAGTGATTTCCAGTTAGGCATAAATAGACAATTAAGAATTAAGAATGAAGAATTAAGGATTTATTCATTCTTAATTCTTCATTCTTAATTCTTAATTCTTAAACATCCTCTTCTTCTTCTTCGAAGCGGCCCGGAAGCGGCGCCTGCCAATTCCCTTTGTTTTCACCTAATTCTTCGGTCTCATCTTCATCCCAATCTTCCGTATCTTCCTCTTCGGCCTCTGGCTTTTTGACCTCAGCTTCTTCAGAGGCCCCGGCCAAGCCTTTCTTTTCAAACATATCTTCGCCCGTTTTTTCTTCAAAATCTTTTTCTTCCAACACAAAAGGCTTTGCGGGCTTTTTCTTTTGCTCGGTCTGGACAGAAACAAGCTGTTTCTTCGGCTTGGGAGTCATGATAATTGCAACCTTAGCTTTAGCCTTGGCTTTGGCCTTTGTCTTTGTAATTTTTTTTCTTTTACCCAACGAAGTTTTCTTGGAGGATTTCTTTGAACCGGATTTTTTCTTCACTGTTCTGGATTTTACTTTTATTTTTTTCTTAGGCTTCTTTGCCATGTGCTGTCCCTCATCAAGTTTTGAAAAACGCGCCAATTATACTTAAGACTTTTCATAACTCAAGAGTTTTAAAGCAAAAAAAGGGCCAAAATTAGGAGATAGGAGGGAGGAAAAACCTAATACGCTGTTATTTCTTCCTCCGTACTCCCTCCTCTGTACTCCCTCCTAATTTGGGGGTAACCCAAAAACCTAAATATCTTCCGGTCATCAGGCGGGTTTGCGCGTCTAAGGAGGGCAGGGATGCTATGAACAGGGTGATTAAGGGAGTAAAAAGCCACTGGGTAAACATTTTGATCATTTGTGTGCGCGGCAAATTGGCCGGCTTTTTGGGTAAAAGCGACATACTAATAAGAATGCAAATCAGAATTGAAATACCGGTTAAATTAAAGAGCATCCCCGTAATGCTGGGAAATTGATAGCCAATCACACTTTGAGCAAACAAATAATCGCGAAGCAAAATGGGCAACGGGCTGAGCCAGCCGATGACAATGGCCCAGGTGGCCCAAGTGAAATGCTCGCCTAAAATTTGCGTGGCGCGCCTGATTTTTTCTATTCGGGGAATTTTGGAATTGTGCCGGAAAGCCATCATCACCATGGGAAAATTTTCTACGCCCCAGGCCCATCGCCTTTTTTGCTTGTATTGATTGCACACGGTTTCCCAAAGCGTGGGTGCTGTGGCAATATCCATGGAAACTGTCACGTACATAGGCACTACATGATACCGGCCTTGATAATGGACATAGGCGCGCCAGTAAATGGCAGAGTCGTCTGAGATCATGTCCACAGGCCAATAATCCACTTCCACCAGCGTCTTCATGCTTAAACTGTGGCTGGAGAAGGTCACAAATTTTTCGCGTTTCATGCCCTCGATCAACTGCCAAAAGGATGAGGTCATCTCGATGACACGCGCAAACGACTTGGCCTGCCAAATATTATTGTGATAAACGGGCACGGGCTGGTAGCTGGCCTGCGTGCGGTTGGGGTTGGAAAGATAGTGATAGGTTAAACAAGCAAAATAGCTTCGTGAGACGCGCGTGTCGCAATCCAGGCAGGAAACCAGCACATTGTCGTAGGCCATTTTCCGTTCATCCAGATACTCTTTCAACTTGCGCGCAGCCCAGGTAATATTGGCTCCTTTCGTGCGCGACTCGCCTTCGATGCCGTCGGGATGCACGTAAATCAGAAAATCACCGAACTTGTCGCGGTATCGCCGCCGGATTTCTTCGGCAGCCTCAAGCACCTCTCGTCCGCCCCGCTCTTCCACGGCAAAAATGACAATGATTTTTTTTAACGAATAGTGATTTCCGGCTACGGCTTTTACGGAAGGAATCAGCGTATCTTCTTTTTCTTTGTATACGGGAAATAAAACCACGTGTTGAATTTCTTCGATCGTTTTATCACAGGCGCTTTGTTTCGGTTTTTGTCTGCATGTTTGTTCAATCAGGGCCAGCCAATCGGTGTTTTTTTGTTTGCGCAAATGGCGGTACGCAAAAACCAAAAGCACCGTTAAATACAGCACGCGAATCACCCAATAAAGGATAAAAGCGATTAAAAATAGCGCCCCTAAAACCGGCGCAAAAAAAACGAGAAACACAACGCCCACTAAAAATATCCAGGACAAGAACCCCGGCAGGATTTCGAAAAACCGCCGCCAACGCAGTTCTATTTGCGGATTTGACTTCATTTTGTTTGCCCCGATTCCTGGAAAAATTGCCAGCCGTCCGACATCGTCTCGCGCATATTGCGTATGAACGCGCGCACCGGCCCGTGCGACAGATCTACCCGGCGCAGCGTGCCTTCGCCGGAATGCGAGGGCTGCGAGATAAAATAAAGCTGCTTAAAGCGCACGTCCCAAAAAATTTCTTTCCAACCGGCCGGGAATCGAAAAATTTCTTGCGCATACGGCTGGCTTTCCCCGCCCAGCTGCCTCAAGAACACGGCTTGCGGATACACAAACAGCAATTTCTCATCGTCGAACCAGAATACCCGGCGCAGGCTGCGCGGCGTTTCTATCGTTTCTGTGCCCTTTAATTTTGCGCCGCGCGAAGCGGTTTCTTCCAGAATTAACAATTCCCCTTCGCGCTCAAGAAGCAATCGCTTGCCGCTCCGGTCCCATCCGGCTGTCTTGATACCTTCAAACTTTTTGGCGGCATTGAGATCATAAAATTCTGTTTGGTTGACGCGTACGTCCGCCTGCAAAAGAGGCGGCAGAATATCACCCAGCGGGTTGACGATGATTTCATAATGGTTTTTAAGCGAATAATCCGGCACACGAATGATGCTGTTTTTTTCCAGCAAATCTTCTGACCATCTCCACAAAATGCCGGCGTTTTGTTCTATATAATAAAGAAAGCCGTCATAATACTTAAATGCCTGAATCCCTTCTACCAGCCCCGATTGATTGCGCTTGCGCTTAAACGAATACGCGGAAAGACTGCCTTGATGCAAGTAATAAAACGTGTCGGGCGCTTTAGCGCTCCAAACCGCGGACTCAGGATAAAAACCAATGGCCCCTTTTACGTCGAGCAAGCGGTTGGGCTTTTTTAAATCCAAAAGAAAAATATGCCCTCCTTCCTCTAACAACACGGCCTTTTCATTTTTGGCCCAAGTAATTTTGAGCGCCTCAGAGCATCGCAACCCGTGTGATTTCATCACGGAATGCTCCAACACTAAAATTTCTTCTTCCGGAAATAAATCCAAAAGCCAAAGGCCGCGGTCTTCGGCAAGCCGGCCGCACACCAGCATTTTTCTTCCTTTGGGAGACACGAAGAATTGTTCGGCTTGAATATCGCTGAGCGCTTGAAACTCCATCTCGCCGGGGAAAAGAAAAACGGAGTCCAGGCGCGCGGCCCAGTTCGGCTTCACCCGAACGGCGCCCGTCCAAGTTTGATATCCCTCTTTGGCAAGCTGAACGGCATATTCGCCCGGAAATAAATTGGGAATGCGCGCCGGGGTTTTGGGATACAGGATTTTTCCGTTCAGGATAATCCGGGCATCATCCGGCGTAGTGCGCACCACCATCATGCCCAACTGTTCCAGCCGGTGCGTTTTCCAATTCACGCGATAGCCGAGCGAATACAGCATACAAACAGGGAGCAAGATAAAGAAAAGCAGAACGCAAAAATAAAAAAGCATCAATCGATATATTGTGGGCATAATGAATAGTCCACTCCAATAAGAGGGGCGGCGCCGAAAAAACAGGCTGCGTATTTTAGCATAATCTGCTGTATGATAATTTCTCTATGAAAATAAAATGGAAAAAAGTGACAGTCACCAAAGTGACCGTCACTTTAGTGACTGTCACTTTTTTGTCTTCGCACTGATTTGCCGAGCCCGCCCCGCCTAAGTTTTACGACATTCCGGCACAATCAGCCAAACCGGCGGCCCCCGGCACAGGGCAAGTGAAAGAAATATTTGAAGCCAATGTTCTGCAGCTTGAAACCGGTGAGTGGATTCGCCTTCTCGGTATTCAACCGACACGAAAAGTGGAGGTGCGGCGCGCAGCTATTGATTGGATGCTTCAGGAAGTAAAGGGCAAGGCAGTAAAATTAGAATATGATAAGCAATTGCATGATGCGATGGGCCGAATGCTGGCTTACGTAACGCTCGAGACCACTCCCCCGCAAACCGGGCCTATTCAAGAAGATCTTTTGTGGCGCGGCTTGGTATACACGTCCAAAAGATATCCGTGCAAACAATTTTCACGCTTTCGCCGCTACGAAAAAGAAGCCCGCAAAGCCAAACGAGGTATTTGGGAGGGGATTTAAAAACGATCCAGCCCGTAAATATCTCTGTCATGATGAATGGCTCCGTCTTTTATTCCGCTGGAACACATCCCTACTAGTTTGAAGAAAGGATCTTGTTTAAAATCAGCCACAGAATGCGGGTGGGCGGCCGGAATACCATAAACTTCACTGACTGCTTCACGAATCAACCCCGCTACACTTTTATTCTCTTCAGCAGCTTTAAGTTTAAGTAATTTCAACATGCGCGCATCCAAACGAATATTAGTAGCCTTTCTATCTATCTTATTCATCACCGATGTCCTCCGATATAGTGATACCATAGTACCACTATTTTCTCTAGAATTTTCTGGTGTGTGTTGTCACCCCCGCGAAAGCGGGGGTCCAGCGACTTTCAAACTTTAGATTTTGATGCTACAAGTTTTACATTCCCCTCCAGACAGAGAAATCAGAAAACCCAAAACCAAAGTCACTGGACCCCCGCTTTCGCGGGGGTGACAAAGAACGCAAGGATTACTTTCTACGCGGCTTGGCGGGCTTCTAAAGCAGACTGGTATTCTCGGCTGATGCGCTCGGCAAAATCAAAGATGAAATAGGTTCCGCCTTCGCCGTCATCGACTTGGCTTACCCCAAACCCAGTAAGATCGGTCAAGAGCTGCTGCTCTAACAATGGGTCACCTGCGGGTAGCTGCCCCAACAAGGCAGCTGACGCATTTTCCAGATTGACGATCGACTGAAATTTTTGCATATCTTTCACGTCGCCCCTGACCTTATGAGCGGCCTGTGCCTGCCGAAGCGCCGCAATATTTGCCAGTCCGAACAGCATCACCGAGCCCCGTCCGGCCCGCGAGGCTTCTTTGTTGATGCGGTTGATTTCTTCCACACGCGGCAGTTGTAAAGGATAAGCGGATTTCTTGATTTTCGCCAAAATGCTTTTATCTTCTTTGGCAATCGCGGCTAAAATTTTATTTACCCGCTCTAAGTCTTCTTGCGTGGAGCGGACATGCACAATCACTTTGCCTTTATCCCCGGTCTGACGGATGATTTTTACTAAATGCTTCACATCTCCGGCCGCCGCTTCCAGCGTATCAATATCATAATGCATATAGAATGAGGCCAGTAAACGCAAACCACGCCGGGCCTGAAAAAGCTTGAGCGATTGTCCATATTGTGAAGCCACACCCTTTACGATTTTATCCAACAAGGCCGGATCGGCGGCTTCGTCATACAAAGCTTCGCCCAAAGAGCGGCCTTCGATTGTTTGAGTCGGAGCCTTCACTGTGCGGATTACTTGATTGATTCGAGACCACATATCGCGCAGCACTTCTCCGGAAGGAAGAAAAGGCTCGGTCACATCATTTTCTTTCAAGAATTCAAGCACGTCTTCCTCTGTAGCAAACACCTTGGGTAATTGAGCTATTTGCTCCGCCAAATCTTCTTCCAGCGAGTCGAAATACGCACTAATTCGCCATATGAGAATATTAAAAAAATCGGTTCTTCCCTGCGGTCCCGCTTTTTTCAAGAATTCCGTCAACTGATTGATTTCGCCTTGACGAAATTCGGGAAAACCTGCCTCTTCGGGACTATACCCTGCCTTTTCGGGATTGTACCAAGACGTAATGCCAAAAAGCAGCGCTGCTACTTGAAACATGCGCTCTTCGTTCACGGCTTGCCCCAACGATTTTCCGGTGAATGTTTCGTCTTCCGTGGATTGAATCAACTTTTCCATTCGACCAAGCACGTCTACCATTTCACGGAAATGCGGGCCCAGCTCGTCATTGACTTGCCGCGCGATTTGTTGTACATGCCGCATATTGCGTTGACCGGCTTCCGTGCCCGGGTCAAAAAGGGCGCGGTCCACGCCTTTGGCAGCGAGCACGTGATGCTCAAATTGCGTCTCGAAGTCCGTCTGATTATTTGTTTCCCCAGCGCCGTCAGAATTCCAGGCAAACAATATTTTTGTGTCGTCTTGGGCAAATGCCGCAATCGCCCCCTGAGCCCGCTTCACTGTCTCTCTCATGCGCTCAATATACGCCAAATCAATTTTCTCCTCTCTAAATCCGGCAGATTGAAATGGCGTTCTAACAAAATGGCTAAAAAAGGAAGAAAGCTTGGCAATGGGTATTTGCTTGTTCAAGAATACATGACTCATTAATTGATCTATCGGGGATTGACCCAATTGCCTTTTGATGGTTCGCCGGCTAAAAGGATTGTCAGGCAGTCTTTCTTTTTTAAGAAATGCCGCCACTTCCTCATCTGAAACCTCCGATCGATCCGAGAAGAAACCCAGAATCCACCCTCTCTCCGTTTCAAGAATCGCCGCCTGATTCTGGAGAACACCCAGCGAGCGCCCACCCACTGGCGTTTCAGCGGCTGGGGCTTCGCCATCGGGAATTGTTTTGGGAACAGACACGTCGGTTTTTATGTCGAACACGGATCGGATTCGAAAGGCAAGCTGCGCATCTTGGGTTTCTTGAAGAAGACGCTCGAGTACTTTTGCGGCTACAACTGCATTTCTACGATCTTCTTCGGATACTCTCCCTTTGTCTGTTTCGGCAACACGTTTGATGGGCGCCGCGATTTGAGCTAGCCTTTCTATCGTCAAGCCCTCCGGATGTTGATTAGCAATTTTGAGAATAGCCGTTTCGGCCTCGTTACTCACTTTGCTGCTTTCATCCCACAAACTTTCTATAACTTCCGTCAGCGCCGGCTGTTGTAATTCTGGTACGCCTCGAAGTGTCACGGCTTCGAGCAATATCACCCCCGACCAACGGGCCATCTCATCTTCCTCAAGCATCAGGCCTTCCTGAATTTCTTCCCGGAATTCATCCGGAGTAAAATAGTACATAAATTTTCCATCCATACCCTTGATTCCCTTCGCCAAAACCAAAGCGGCTGTCATGCGTATGGTTACTGAATTGGCTTTGTTTCTTAAAATATTGTGAGCGGCTTCACTCATCTGACTTTGGTGTTCGCTCTGCAAACCAGGAACATTTGTTTGGTCCAGTAAATCATTCAAAGTAAATAGACACAAACTCCTGTCGTCTTCATTTGCATCTTCTCCCAATCCCTTGATTAATAAAGAAACAATTACCGAATCGGCAAATGTTGGCTGAATCTCGGCTATTTCCTTTATTGCCTCGTACGGAATTCTCTTCGAACTACTATCGCGAACAGCGTTAAAAACATCCGAGGCTGAATCGGAACGGAGGAATCCTCTTAACATTTCAAGCCCCCACTCCCGGCTTTCCCTCTCGGGACTTGCCGCTAAATCTGTAATTCGGACTGGAATGTTCAAACCCGGCACCTCACTTTGATGCACACGGATCAACATTTGAATGAACATTCGCTGCACGTCTTGATCCATTCCTATCGCTAGCGGGGAAAGTAGATCCAGCATAGAATTTGATGCCAGCTCGGGATTTCGATCCAAAATATCTGTGGCTGTCACTGTCACTTTTCTTCGAAATCCCCATCCGTTTTGGGTCATATCTTTTTGAGTCTGTTCCTGTTTGAGCAATGCCTCACAAACCTGAAGTACGATGCCAACGAATCCGGGATCTGCGAGCGGATAGGCGATTCGCTCGAACTCTTCTAACGGATTTCGAGCATTTGTAATATGCGTTACGACTTCACGTACAACAAAATCTCTTGAACCGGGGTCTATTGATGTTAACAATCCCAGCCGGCTTTGAGCTAATCCACTGGCATTCCCACTGGCGCCCCCATCTTCACCCCAAAGAGCTTCCAGCATTTGTCCCCTGATTCTTAAAACAACTTCACCCGTCAAGCCTGGATGCATGGGCACGAGTGTAGAAAAAAGACCTTGAATGTATTCCTCTTTTTCCGCTGATTTTGCCATAGTTTCATGCCCCGGCCGGGCGAAGTCCTCTGCTAATAAGCCCGCTTCTTTTGTCAGAGAAAAAATGCTGGCCTGCTCCCTCACATCTGCATCCGGATCCAATAATAGCCCTATGATTTGTCCCTTCACAGCATCCGTCACCCATTCCGGATATGTTTGCACAACAATATGGAAAAATTCGATTGCGGCCTCGCGTACCCCCGGGCTTGCATCAGACAAGAGCTCCGCAATTTTTATGCGTGCCGGATAAACGAAACCGGCCGCGGTCTTTGCTTGACTGACGAAAAACAGAACGGCCCGTTCTCTCACATCCTCATCTGAATCCGACAATAATATTGAAATTTTTTTGCTATTTTCCCCATAGGGTTGTAGAAAATCCTGCTCCATAATTCCTTGAAAAAATTGGATCGCCGCTATTTTTTCCGCACTACTTGCTTCCGGCGACAATCCGGCAGTTTTTCCTCGCACCAAATCATCAATCAGCCCCTGATTTACTTGCCGCACCGTTGCGAAAAATGCGTGCGCCGCCAGCCAAACTTGCATTTCTTTGTCTGAAAAGAGACCGGCTATTTCTTGAATCACAGCGCTGCGTACCCGTTCGGGTGCGTTTTCCAATAACACTTGAAAAAAGGAAATTGCCTCGGCCCTGACTTCCTTATTTTCATTCGACAATAATGTTTCTATTTTTCCCAGCAACGCATCATCTATAAACCTGGACCACTCAGGAATCAAAGGCTTTAAAAACATGAGTGCTGAAAGCTGATTTTTAACTGAAGTGTCTGGAAGTACTTCGGAAATTTGTTTGAAGACAAATCCGTAATTTATATCTATTGAATTTCTCAAATTCTGAGGACTTCGAGCGATGGATAATAAGAAGAAAAGAGCCTCTTCCTGAACTTTTGCGTCCTCGTTGGATAACAACCCGGCAATTGCTGTCACCAAATCAGAGCTGACATATTCGTGCGTACCCGTTCTTCCCCAGATAGTTGTGAAGAAGCCGATTGCATGTGACTGCACTGCGGGACTTTCATCAGTTAACAGTTCTTTAATTTTTTCCGCTTCCTCTCTAGAGGACTCGCTATCTGCTGCCTTTTGCCGAAAAAATTGCACAGCCTGGGCTCTAACTTCATCGCTGTCGTCTGATAATCGCCCTTCAATTGTCTCCTCCAAGCCTTCAGGAAAAATATTTTGCCCCGGTTTTACTTTTTCTATGAAAAATCTTATTGCCTCCGCTCTCACCAATGGGTTCGCGTGCCGCAAAAATGCCGAAATTTTTTCCTCTAATTCTATACCCCTTTGTCTTGAATCACTTGCATCACTCATAATTCGGAAATAGGCAATTGCGGGCGCAATGACACGGGAATCTGAATCCGACAATAATTTTCTCATTTCTTGATTGAGCCGAGCCGTGTAGTCATTGTCCACCCGAGGAACCACAACTTGGGCAAGCACAGCGGCTTCCGCTCTTACCATCGGCTGAGGATGGGATAAAAGTGCCTGCATTTTGTCAGCGCTTAGATGGTCGTATTCGGGTTTTATATTTCTATACGATCGAATGGCTTCTACTTGCACTTTCCAGTTAGCGTCATCTAAAAGCCTAAAAACTTCATCTAATACTTCTTGGTCGACATACTGTTTATCCTTTTCTGCATTTTTTCTAAAGAATGTGATCGCAATTTCTCTTATTTCATCCGAGGGGCTATGGAACAGCGGAACGATTCTTTTTATTTCAAAGTCCTCTAACGATCCGATATTCTGAAAAATCCTCAAAATTTCCGGGGCGCTGAGCTCGCTTATATTTTTAGGGATCATGTGTCTTGCGGACGGCAAAGTCTTCACTGCGCCCGGCGGCATTTCTCCTAAAGGCCCCTGTGCTGTGCGAGTCACATGCCCGGGCAGCATCAGTGTCAAGAACATCGTTGCCGCCAGTGCCGCACGGCGTGACCAAGCGGAACGGCTATCAGCCGCACCCAGCGAGCGCCCGTCTGCAGTGGGTGCGGTTCCCATATACGTGTTATGCGCAAAAATGCCGTTGCCGATGAAGTTGTGCGTGCCT
>JACQQR010000071.1 GCA_016206875.1 Candidatus Omnitrophota bacterium | reverse complement strand
TCGCCAGACAGCCTTGGCCGGCGTCTGGCAACCGCAGCCTTCGGCGCCGAGTGTGCCCGCGCCTGAAGTTCCTCCCACTCCGGATCAAGTCGAAAGCCAATATGAAAGCCTGAAAAATGAATTGCTAGGATTGGGCATATCCTCATCCGTGGTCAATCTGGCTGAGGCGTTAGAGCAAACCCATTCCCAGATCAAAGCCATCGACGTGCTCAGCCTGATTCGCAAACATATATATCAAGGCGGACTTTCTGTTGCATCCGTCAACCGTATGAAATCTGTAGACGGTGCCGCATCCTTACAATCATTGCTCTTGATGAACACGGATGACCAGGTGAATCAATTCATCGATTTGTTCTCCGATGTGAATGGAGCCGTCGATGCAGAAAAATTGAACGATTGGGAAGGACAAATCAGTCAGTATTTGACCTTCGCCCAAGAAGGAAGTTGGCAAAAATCCGCAAATGATCTAGCCCAATTTTTGGATAGAGCCCTATTGTCCGTTGATTTTGCGAATGACCGGCGGCTAGACAATGTGCTTTCCGGTCAATACGAAAAACTGGGAGTGAGCGTTTCTCCTCAAGGCACGCTGACATTGAATAAGGCTACGTACCGCCTGGCTCGTGATGCTACGTATACGCGCTTCTTTTCCTTTCTCAGCCGCTTTGGACAAAATGGCGGAGAAGCTTTGTTTCATCTGGGAAATTTATCCGGTCAGGGAATTGGCGCCTCTTCGCTGACGGGCTATAGCCCGGTGGGCAGCCTGAGCGCTGGCGTGCAAACTATCGATCAGCTGCGCGGATACGCGCTTGTGATGAACGAAGCCTCCGGGCAAAATGAAAAGGCGCTCGGCTCTTTGATTTTGAAAAAGGCGCGCGTCATCGACATGCTTGCCTCTAGCCTTCAATCCGCATCCGATTGGAAAGACGCTCTGGAAAAGTTAATTGCTTTGGATTTGTCAGGCTTTCCTATTGATGATTTGCGCACGAAAGCCGGCGTGGATGAAAGTTTCTCGATGATTTCTTATTCAGCCGGCCCGCTCATACAAGCGGGCTTCTCGGCAAATGTAGTGGGCGAAGTCGCGCAAATTTCTAATCTGCATCCGGAATTTGCTAGCGCGGATATTTCCTCTTCACTTCTCGAAAAATCTTCCATGGCGGCCGACATCAACCGTTTGAACACGTTGGGCGTATCGCTGTTAGCCACTTTGTTTATAGCCGGAGTGCTTTCAAATCTTACAAATTTCGCCCAAACTATTTCCCGCATGGATACGGAATCTGTACAACGATTCAATCAATGGATCGAACATTTGACTCAATACGAACTAGCAGGAGGCGAAGCGGCTTCCGGATGGCCGGACCCCATGTTGGAAGTCCAGAGGCTTTCTCTGATTGAAGGGATAGAAGCAGTCGCAAGCGAAATAGCGGCCCTGGATGCTCAAATTGCAGAATGGAACGCCTCAAAAACCAATTTGCAAAATCAAGTTACTTCGCTTCAGTCCCAAATCATTACGGATTATCACAACACTCCGGAATGGCAAGCCGTGCTTCCCACATTGCCGCCTGGTTCTTGGTCATGGATGGGTTATTATGATCCTGCGATTGGTGCTTATAACAACATGCTTCCCAGCCTCAAAGCAAAATATGACCCAATCAATTTGGCTTTGGAAGCGCAAATTCTATCGATTCAAGAGGAGATCGCCTACGTAAACTCAAAATTCCCAAGCCTTGAAGCCGCTAAAAGCGAGAAAGAAATGCTTCTCACCCAAAAACAAGCGGAGCTGGCGAATTTTTCCACCATCTCTGAAACAGCCGGGGCAGGGGAGATGAACTGGAGCCGCTGGAGCACTTCGTCACGCTTTACGGCCCGGGTATTTAAATCCGCATTGTTTGAGGGCGGGGTTTCCGCAGATCAAGCTATGAACCGGCTCATGGCTCTGGCTGAGCGCATGGGAGAAAATCGCGGAGAGACTTTATATCAGCTTTCAAGATTGCTTTATTATGGAATGCCGTTATCTATTATCGTTACGCCGGAACTTCAGCCGCTTTCCATAGATCAGGTGCGCGGCTATAGCCAGTTGCTGCAATCGCCGGAGCAAAAAACTTCGGCGCTGTTCGTGTTCGATCATTGCGTGGATGGCATCAAGCAAGATATGGAGGCGCTGCCCCAAGCTACCGGAGAGAATTGGCTGGAGGCCGTCGGTCAAAGAAGCGAATTCCTACGAATGGGATTTCCCGATGGCCGTATTACGGATTTAAACCGCTATCACAAATTGCGCGAGTTATGGCATGGGACTGCGCATCAGGCCTCTATGAATATATTGAGAGGCAACAGTGTCCCCATAGATTTATTCGAACAAATGCTTGCTTTAGAAGATGTCACCAACAATTTTAGCGCCGGCGCCGTTGTCGATAGTTTAGCCGCAGATGTATCGAAATTGGCCGCGGCAGCCGGCGCTTATGAAAAAGGCGCCCGATTTGCTCTCATTTCTATATTTCCGGATTCGTTAACCGCCTTCGATAATATATTGGCCGGGCTCAATTCTGAAAAAATCGATAGACTCAACTCACTCATGACCACGTACATTTCCGAAAAAGGAGCCGATTGGCAATCTCCAGCAGAGCCCTTACGGTCCCTGCTTCTTGGGATGCCCATGGATGATGCATTTTTTGCGCTGATGGATGCGATGAGCTCTGCCAATCAGACAGCGGCTATCGCCCCTATGGCTGCGCTTCGCCGGTTGGGAGTGGCTGATGAAGCATTGCTCGAAACCGGCGCCGGCGAAAAAACCGCCGTCAAATTTCAAGGCTGGGAAAATTGGCTGACTACGCTGCCGCCCAATGAGCAAGCCCGCGCAATTTCTGTAATTCGCTATTATGCGCCTTCGCTTAATTTCGCCATGCTTCCTGCCCTAAACTCAGCCGGCGATTGGCAAAATGCCACAAATACTCTTTCTGAAATTCTTGCCGCACTCAATATAGATCCAGCCGTTTCATCTACTTCGCCCGAATGGCTGGCGATCCAGCCCATTGTGCAATCCGTAAACACATTGGAACTCTTGACCTCGATTCAACAAATCGCCTCCAGTCCAGAAAGCCGCGCGGGTGTTGAATCGCTGGCGGCAAGCGCCCTTCCTGAAAGTAAAAAATTTGAAATGTACGCAGTTCTCGCCGGCAGCCCTCAGGCCACAGCGAGCATACTTTCTATTATTCAAGAAGCTCAAGCCGAAACTCTTCGGGATGCGGCGCTGGATTTCCTGAAACGTTTTCCCGAAACGCATGAAACCGTGCTTTCGCTGGTGCGCGCCGGAAACGACAAATTTTTCGGTTTAGGCGACAAGCTCGCACAAGAAAACCAAGATTCCGGCATCCCGGTTAAGAAAATCGTGGAAGCTCTTTACGAAAAACGAGACCTGGCCGCTCCAATCATGGAGTTGGCAAACGAAGACATGAATCTCCGCGCGCTTCTTCTTTTCAGCGCGGATGCAAATGAACTCAAATTGCTCAAAAATTTATTTCAAACGGCTTCCAAATCCCTTGATTCAGACAGAATCGCCCGCTTCAACGCCTTGATGGACAAAGCGATCACCTACGCGGGAACAGATTCATGGCTGAATGGTTTAGCGGCCGTGCAGCTATTGATCAAGAGTTTGCTGCTCGAAGCTGCGTGGGTCGATCCGGCTGCTTTGACGGCAATTCCGGCCAGCCAAAGAAGTGAGATGGGGATTCAAACCGGTTTGTCCGGAAAGCTAATGCTCAATCCCGGTGATTATGCCGCAGCCAAGGCCCGAATTTTTGATTCATTTGTTTCAGGAATTGATTCGCAAGGAGATTCAGGGGCGGAAAAATTATTTTTGATGAGCCAATTATTCCAAGATGGAATTTCTGCTCCCATTTTGACGCAGAATTCTCTGGAACAACTGCAGGTTTATCAAAATATTTTGAATGAAGCCGCTGATCAAGCGCCAAACGTTCTACCATTAATCAATAGCTCATTTTTCGCCACTGCCCAAGAAGCCGCCGATTGGCAGGAGGCTTTAACCAAGCGCAGTTCTTTAGCTCAGTTAGGAATTTCTTTAACTTTGGCTGTAAACATGGCTGCCCTGCGGCGCCTTCATCAACTACTTATTGAAGGTATTCATGCTGAAACCCTCGTGATTTTGGCAAAAAACGGATTTTCTCTTGATGAATTGGAGACCGCAAACTCGTTGATGGAAGATGGAAAAGTGGACGAAAATCTATTTAAAAATCTGATGGACGGCGGATATTCTCCAAAGATGATTAGCCAACTCATTTCATTAACGCAAGTAATACCCGGATTGAAGATAGCAGATATTTTAGATCATGCACTTTCTCTTAGAAATGACAGCTCGGAGCCCAATCGAGTGGTGGACGAAATTAATACTATGCTCAACAAAGGATTGAATTGGGTAGTGA
>JACQQR010000018.1 GCA_016206875.1 Candidatus Omnitrophota bacterium | reverse complement strand
CGAAATTTCAAACCCTCACCCCTTCCCCTCTCCCTTAAAAGGGAGAGGGGCCGCCTGTTAGATCATATTTTTTCTTTAACCCTATATGAATTTAGGAAACAGTACACTAAGGTCACAAATTGTGACCTTAGAGATTTAGGCTTTAATTAAACAGGTTTTCCGACTTCATTCAGGCGCAAGGAAACGCCAGGCTTTTGGCCTTCGTGCGCTTTGCCGTCCCAGGAATATTTGTTGGTGTAGCCTCGCGGTGTGACCATGTAGCCTTCATACACGTACGAATTCGTGCTTCCGATAATCACCGTAGTGAGCATGCCGATTTCATAATCGAGAAAATGCGCCAGGTCGGAGAGAATTACGGTTTCCAAATCGCGGTAGGCGCTTTTCACCAACGCCACGGGGGTTTCCTGCTTTCGATATTTCGAAACGATTTGCTGGGCAATCACAATTTGTTTGGTGCGCCGGCCGCTTTTGGGATTGTAAAGCCCGATCACAAAGTCGGCCTGAGCGGCCGCTTCAATACGGCGTTCAATCACCGGCCAAGGCGTGAGCAAATCAGAGAGCGAGACGGAGCAGAAATCATGTACGAGCGGCGCGCCTACCAGCGACGAACACGAATTCATTGCCGTAATGCCCGGAATAATATGAAGCTTGGGCGATTCACCGCGCTTCCACCCGATTTCACGCAGTACTTCGAATACCAATCCGGCCATGCCGTACACACCCGGATCCCCTGAGGAAATAAGCGCCACTTTCTCCCCTGCCTGGGCGCGGCTTACGGCAGCGCGCGCACGGCCGATTTCCTCAGTCATACCCGTTTTAAAAATTTCTTTGCCTTCCAAAAGCGGCCGCACTAAATCAATGTAGGTGCGATACCCCACAATCACTTGCGCCTGCCGGATAGCATCCAGCGCAGCCGGCGTCAGATGCTCTTCACTACCGGGCCCAATACCTACAACAAATAATTCCCCTTTATTTTGTGTTGTCATTGTTTACGTGTCATTCCGGCGAAGGCCGGAATCTTTCTTTTGTTGTCTAATTTTTTAATAATTCGGGATATAAACCTTTCCAGTCAGGATTCTCTTTTCCTATAATTTCTCATCCATTTAAAATTTAAGATTCCGGCCTTCGCCGGAATGACACCTATTAGAAAACGGAATGCGCGCTATCGCAAGAGTCATAGAGCGTGGAATGTCGGGTTCTTTGTAAATTTGTTTGGTCACTAAAAGTTCCGGGGCGCCTGAAGCCAAAAGCGCCGCGGGTTCAGCCACGCCCTTTGTGCCCACATACTGTTTGACTGTCGCTGAGGGATTGGGTACGGTAAGCGCGTCTAACTCTTCGGCGCTAAAAATTTTAAATGCCCAATTATATTTTTGTGTGAGTTCGAGAAAAGCAGGCTCCGAGGCTTTCTTCTCCACTGAGGCAATCGCTTTGACGGAAGCAAAACTCAATCCGTTTTGCGCAAGAGTTTTGCGTATGCCGCGCTCCACCAGCTCGCAAGGTGTGTTGCTGTCGCAGCCCAATCCCAGGATCAAACTTTTCGGCCGGTACACAATCGCGTTTTGATACATGGCCGGATATTGATTGGAAATGTCGCGATCGGAAACAATCAATACGATTTCATAAGCTTTCGGGTCCACATCTTCCGGTGAAGTGGTGTACGTCACACCGGGAGGAAGCGGTTCTTCCAGCGGCCAAAAATCGGGCTCACCGGTTTCTTGCACTATCAAAACAGGTGCTTGATTCACCACGGCTGCGCAGCCGCGTGTAACATTGCGGTCCATATCCTCGAGCGTCCAGCCGAGTGAGCGGCCCAGAATATCGACGGTGAGCGTGCCGCGCACATCCGAAGCCGTGGTCACCACCGGTGTGGCCCCCAAAATGTTTGCGAAGCGGTTCGTGTACTCATTGCCGCGCCCGACATGCCCGGAGAGCACACAGATAGCAAACTGCGCATTGTCATCCACACAAATCACGGCCGGATCTACTTTTTTATTCTCAAGAAGCGGCGCGACCATGCGCACCACCGCGCCCACGCTGATGACGAACACATGGCAATCATAGGCCTTAAAATTTTCTTCCAGCGCCGGGCCCATCGGTAGACGAAGCGGTTTGGCCCCGGAAGGCGCCTCGGAAATTAATTTCTCCGACACAAAAAAATCCGCGCCCGGCGCAGCGCGAAATAATTTTTCTCCGGTCACGATGCCGTGCTTTGTGATGGCATAAATAGCGAGGGGTTTGCGCTCGTGTTTGTCATTCCCGCGCAAGCGGGAATCCAGTGTCTTTGATAATTCCACCTGATTTGAAGACACTGGATTCCCGATCACGCCTGCACCTCCGGTGCAGTGCTGCCGGGAATGACAAATGTATCCAATTTTCCTCTCAGCACGCCGCTTTTCGTGCGCTTGGAGACCACCACCATGGAGAAATAATCACAGCGGTCGTTTTTGATGGATTTGATATCGCGCACAATTTTTTCCTGCTGTGTCGTGGCCTTCGAAACATACACGGCGGAATCCAAAAGCCCTTCGGATTCCAGTAAATCGCATACCTCAGGCATCACGGAGCTGACTTTCATGAGAAGCACGGTGTCGAAAATCTTGAGCACACTGCGCAGTTCTTCGATGCCGTAGGTGGCCGGAAGCACGGCAATTTTTTCCTGGCCATCAGCCACAGGAACGCCCGCAGCTATTGGAACAGCAGTGATCGAGCTCACCGCAGGCACCACGTCCACTTCAATCTCAGGCCAATGCTCCTGCGCGTGTTCGCGCAAATAAAGGAAAGTGCTGTAGAGAAACGGGTCGCCCTCGGTGACAAATGCCACAGACTTCCCCGCGCGCAGGCGCGTTTCGATTTCCCGGAAAGCAATATCCCATGCCGGGCGCAAAAGCACGGGGTTTTTTGTCATGGGGAAATTGAGAAATATGCGCTCTTGCCCGGTGATTTCCCCCACACTGGGCTCGGCAATTCGCCACGCCACAGAGGGCGTAAATTCATCGCGGCGGGGAATGGCAATGGTTGCGGCGTTTTGCAAAACGCGCACGGCCCGCAGCGTAATTAAGTCTTCGGCGCCGGGCCCTACACCCACGCCGTAAAGTTTGCCAAACTGACTCATTCGATTTTTTCCTTTTTTATCTTCCTCCCCTTCACCGCAGAGAAAATGTGCACGGGATTCAGCGCTTCGTAGCGCAGGTAACGCGCCATGGGCGCGCCGCGCGAAATATTGACAACAGTGACCTCCAGTTCAAGCTGGCTTTCTTTGAAATAGTCGTAAGCCTCTCCCACATTTTCAAACGTAATGGCATTGACCACCAACGCCCCGCCGTCGGGAAGTTTTTCCAAACACACATCCAAAATCGCGCGCATGTTGCCTTTACTGCCGCCGATAAACACGGCCGAAGGCCGAGGCAAATTTTCTAAAGCCGCCGGCGCCAGGCCTTCGACCACAGTGACATTGTCCACGCGATGTGTCAGGAGATTATCACGGCAAATCGCCACACCTTCCGGGTCGGTTTCGATGGCATACACCTCGCCTTCCGAAGCGATCATTGCCGCTTCAATAGACACCGAACCGGAGCCCGCACCGATATCCCACACCACAGAATCTTTTTTGAGACTGAGGTACCCCAAAGAAAGCAGGCGGATTTCACGCTTCGTAATTAAGCCTTTTTTCGGCACACGCTTGGCAAAATCATCTTCATGAAGAAAAGGGACTTGTGCGGGAACAGGATTGGTTTCATCGCGCAGCAAAATCACTACGTTTAAGTCATCGGCATCGGTACAGGCGGCCATCTCGTTCAATGTACAATGCCGCACACGCTCCCCCGCCCCGCCCAGCCGCTCGCACACCCACGCGCTCCAGCCCGTCTCGCCAAACGACAGAAGGTACTCGGCGATGCGGCACGGAGAATTTTCCGGATCGGTGAAAATGCCGGCCTTGGTCATGGTGCGCAGGCGCGTCAGGAGCCCCTTGATAGGACGCCCGTGCAGGCTGATCCACGAGGCATCGTCCCATTTCACGCCCGATTTGGCGAAGGCCAACTGCATCGAGCTTACATGAGGAATGATTTCTACATTCTCGGGTCCCAATTTTTTAATAATCAGCGCGCCGATTCCGTAAAAAAGCGGATCACCCGAGGCCAGCACAGCCACTTGATTTTCTTGCGAGAGCTCTTCAATCTTAGAAAGCACTTCGCTCAGCTTGCCTTTCACCGCCACACGCTCGCCGGAAAATTGCGGAAAAAATTCCAAATGCCGCTCCCCGCCTACCAGCACACCCGAGCGCGACACGGCATGCACAGCCCGCGACGACAAGCTCACGCACCCGTCATCGCCAATACCGATGACAGTGACAGGTTTAAGTGTAATATTCTTCCGGACTTCTTTTTGTTCCATTGAATTCATGTTGTTTTTTTGTTTTGGATCAGTATTGTTTGTCATTCTGAGGACCGCCGAAGGCGGGCCGAAGAATCTGGGTTGCGCTAATCTAAAGTATGTTTTCGCTTCGCATAACATTGAACAATAATGCAGTCAAGATTCTTCGCCCCTAACGGGACTCAGAATGACAGAATCAAACCAACTCTCGGACAAATCGTCCCATTCGGGATTTACGGATTCGATTAATTGGATTTTTTTTCTTCTGAGCCAGCCTTTAATTTGTTTTTCTCTCGCAATAGCATCCTGAACACTCTCGGTTTCTTCAAAATAAACAAGCTGATTTATTTGATATTTTTCCGTGAAACTCTTCATTAATTTCAATTTATGTTCATACATTCTCCGCTCCAGATTATTGGTAACTCCTATATACAATGTCCTGGAATGGTTCGTTAAAATGTAGACGTAATAGTGTTTCATATATTTTCACCGTTTTGTCATTTTGAATTTCTTGTCATTCTGAGGACCGCCAAAGGCGGGCCGAAGAATCTGGGTTGCGCTAATCTAAAGTATGTTTTCGCTTCGCATAACATTGAACAATAATGCAATCAAGATTCTTCGGCCCGCCTTTGGCGGTCCTCAGAATGACAATTCCCTTTCGACAGCAAAAGAAGCGCATGGATGACGGCTACGGCGATGGGGCTTCCGCCTTTGCGGCCATAACTTACAATGTAGGGTACGTCTTTCAGCCCCAGCGCAGCGTCTTTCGACTCGGCGGCGGAGACAAAACCCACCGGCACACCGACCACCAGCGCCGGCCGCGCGAGTTCTTCCTTGACCAGCCGCACCGTTTCAATCAGCGCGGTGGGCGCGTTGCCGATGGCGACAATGGCGCCGCTTAAGAACCCGAGCCGGTGCGCCTTTTGCATCGAGATAATGGCGCGCGTGGAATTTTTTTCGCGCGCCTCGCGAATCACGTCTTCATCGGAAATAAAGGATTGGATCTTCGAGCCATAGGCATCCAGCCTGTCTTGATTGAGGCCGGCGGAAATCATTTTCACATCCACCAAAATATTGCATCCGGATTCCAAAGCGCGAATACCCGAGCGAATGGCCTCGGGATGAAAGCGCATTAAGTTTTTGTACTCAAAATCGGCCGTAGCGTGTATGACACGCCGCACCACTTCCCACTCAGCCGGCGGAAAAGAATGCGGCCCGGCCTCTTGATCGATAATTGAAAAACTTCCTTCTTCAATGCTGCGCCCAAGCGCCGTCATTTGGCGCATATCATTTGAAGGCTGTTGACTCATTTTGTTCTCCTATTGTTCCCCTCTAGAGAGGGGCACACATAAGAATGCGCCCGCCAAAGGCGGGCGGCAAAAACGCCACCCCTCTCAAGAGGGGAATTTCCCCGATAATTTGCCGTCGAAATCGAAAAGCCAGGTGTGCACTTTGAGTTTTTCGCGCACGTATTTTTCCGCAACACACGAAACCTCACGGCACACCAGATACGTCAAGTTCGTGATATTCTCGCGCGCCGCAAGTTCCAGCGCGTGACGCGCCGTATTGGCCGCGCGGATTTCAGCTTCCAGCGCCTCGCTTGCACCCGCTTCTTTGGCCAACCGCGCCAAAAGCTCTGTATTCACTTGGCTTCCGGCCACGTGCGTTTGCATGCGTCCGTCGGCCATTTTGGAGAGTTTACCAATCATGCCGGCAATATGCACGCTTGAAACTCCCTCTTTCGAAGCGCAAGTCCCCAGCCCGGCGCCAACAAAGTCGCCCACTTGAATAAAACATTCTTCACTCAGCTCAGGAAACTGCCGCATGGCAAACTGCTCGGACTTGCCGCCTGTGGTGAGCACAAACACACGCTGGCCGCGCTCATGCGCCACATTAATCGCCTGCTTCACACTGGCCAAATACGCTGAAGTGGAATAGGGCTTTACGATTCCCGTTGTGCCCAAAATGGAAATGCCGCCCACAATGCCCAGCCGCGCATTCGTGGTTTCTTTCGCCATTTCCTCGCCGCGCGGCACGCTGATAGTGACACGAGCCCCCTGAAACAGGCAGCCCGGATAGGCCAACTCCTCAAGCACCATCTCGGTGATATTCCTTCGCGGCACCGGCGTAATTGAAGGAGCGCCTACGGGAATGCCCAGCCCCGGCTTTGTGATTTCACCCACTCCGGGCCCTCGAAAAAGCTCCACGCCCGCTTCTTTTTGCAGCCGCACGGAGACGGTAATCTCCGCGCCGTGCGTGCAGTCCGGGTCGTCACCGGCATCTTTGATGATGCTGGCCACGGCCTCGTCTCCCGAGCATTCGCAGCGTTTGAGCGCAAACGTCACTTTTTTCTTGTTCGGCAGCGTTGTTTCAATTTCTTGCAGTACGACTCCGCGCACCAAAGAGCGCGTTGCTGCCTTGGCGGCAGCCGCTGCGCAGGCGCCTGTGGTAAAACCGGTGCGTGTTCCCTTCTCTTCTTTAGACAACTGCCTTACGCTCCAAATGATTGAAAAATGTTTCCACGAGAATTTGATTTTCTGCGTACCCGCGCTCAAGAAGCAATGCTTTGAGTGCTGTGAGCGCTTTGCCGTCGCCGCTTAAATAAACCCGATCAAAACTTTCTTCGCGAAGCACATTGTCTACTTCCGCAGAGAAAAAGTGAGCCCGGGCCTCATCCGAAGTTTCCGGACACAAAATGGCGCCGGAGCAAAAAATTCCCGAGGGCGTCCACTCATGCAATCGTTCCAAAGGAATAAAATAATCGCGCGCGGGCAAAAACCACAATAAATGAGTCCAGGGCAAATGCGCGGCAAACTTTTGACCGCGCACCAGGCCGAGTGAGGCCGTAAGCCCTGTATCGGTAGCCACGATTAGCGTTTTTTCCGCTTTCCCTTCCACGGGCAAATATTTTCCCCACGGCCCGCTGAATTCAAACGTGTCGCCCCGATGTAATTCATGAATAAATTTTGAGCCAACTCCCCCGGGTATTTGGCGCACAATGAATTCAAACCGATTCTGCTCCGCGTCGCGCGAAGGAAGGGAATACGCGCGCTTGCCTATTTTTCCGGAAGCCAGCAGGCGCTTGCTGTTGACGATGATGTATTGCCCGCCGGTAAAGCCGAGCTCACGAGGCTCGACCATTTCACACACAACCCGGCAAGTCGCTTCGCCCAACAGATCGCGGGAGACAACTTTTGCTTGTTTTACTTCGGCCATATATCCCCCTCACACGCCGTACACTGTACGCCATACGCCGTACGGTATCTATGCGGGAAACACCTCGTGAATGTAGTCATGCACTTCTTCCAAATCTTGATAGAAACGGCGAAAATCGTCTGTAAGGCGCGCCAATTCCAACTCTACTTTTTTTGTGGCAATCATAAGCGAACGATAATAACCCAGTTTGGGGTCATCGGAGGGCAATTTCGAAACCTTCTCGGCCAAACGCGTAAGTGACGATTCAAAAAATTGTTTCAATTCTTTGAGATTAGCGCTTTTTGTCATTTGGCAAATAGGACCGGAATTTGTACTTTCTCGCCCCAATTCACTGAGCTCATGCTGCTTTTCTTTTTCATCGCTAATTCCGAGCACATTCATCAATCCCAAACGCAAACCTGCAATTTCATGGCATGCCATATCTTCTCCTTTTAGGGACCCTCCCCACGGAGGACTGTCCCTACATAATATGATCCACGATTTCACGGACCAGTTCGTTGTTCACCAGATGATTTTTCACCAGCTCTTCAGCATAAGACTCCGTGCAGCGGCGATACCAAATGCCGTCGGGATAGACGGCCACTGTGGGTCCTTCACCGCACGAGCCCAGGCATGAAGTTTTGGTGACTTTGATTTGCTTTTCCAGCCCTTCGCGCTTCACCAGGCGCTTCAAGGTTTCCATAAACGCAATACTGCCTTGGTCAACACAATCCACATTGCCGCAGACCAGCACGTGTTTCTTCACAGGCTTATGCGCGTGCGTGTGCGGCATGGCCTGAGTGTGCGTCAGGCTGTGCCGCACGCTCCACAAAAGCGCCTTCAGCCCGCCGGCCTCGTCTTCGAAGCCGGGCATGGGAACACGATATTGGCAGGATACGCAAGAAAGTTCGACACTGCGGGTCTCCGCAGCGCCGGCACGCTCTTGGAGCAAATCAAAAAGAATCGGATCTTCTCCCAAACATTGGGAAATTGTAACGGGAATCCAGGGATAGAGTTTTGAAAATTGTTCTACGGTTTTTTCCATTTTTCCCACCAGAGTTCCGGGAAACAAAAGATAGGGCTGTATCAAAATAGCGTCGGGACGCTCCAAGGCAATACGATTCAGCGTTTCTTCCAGAAACGGATGCGACACACCGGCAAACGCCGTTTCCACGCGCGCAAAGCCCGCAGACTCGGTGTACATGCGCGTGAGTTTCGCAAAGTCGCCGTTGGCGTCGGGGTCACTCGAGCCGCGGCCCAGCACCACAAGAATAGTTTTTTCGCGGGATTTCATTGCAACAGTGGACGCATCTACACGTTTAGCGAGCAGCCGCATCATCAGCGGATCGGCGCCCAGCGCGGGAGACACAGTAATTTCGACATGCGGAAATTTTTTCTTGGCGGCGGAAACGGCGAGCGGCAAATCATTTTTGACATGCTTGGCCGCGAATAAAAAGAGCGGGACAAGCACAATCTCATTTGACGCACGGGCCGCCTCATCCAGTGCCTCGGCCAGCGAGGGAAAAGCCAGCTCGACATAGCATCCGCGCACTTGGGCTCCTACAACCGACGCGCGGAAATGTTCCACCAGTGTCTGGAATTCCTGATTCGCCGCGGCCTCGCGGCTGCCGTGTCCGACGATAAGGATGGTTTTCAACTTGTCATTCCTCCGAAAACAGGCATGACAGAAACTTTTTTAATTTGCCTCCCAAAGGATTTGCGCACCACCTCGCCGATTAAAAGCAGACTGGGCGGGCCCAATCGCTCCTTTCTGGCTTTGGAGGCGATTTGGCGAAGTGTTCCTCGAACTGTTTTTTGCATCGGCGTAGCCGCCCACTGAACAACAAGGCATGGCGTAGCCGGTTTTTTACCGTGCTTGATTAATTGCTCCGCAATAAATTCTAATCGGCGTATGCCCATGTAAAACACCAAGGTGCCCCGCCAGTTTGCCAATTGTTTGTAGTCCAGGCTCGACTCCGATTTTGTGGGGTCCTCGTGGCCGGTGACAAAAGCCACTTGAGAGGCAAATTTTCTGTGCGTGAGCGGAATGCCGAGTGAGGCCGAAGCGGCGAAAGCAGCCGTAACGCCTGGCACAATTTCTACGGCAATGCCGCGCGCGGTTAAATATTCGGCCTCTTCCCCGCCGCGCCCGAAAATAAGCGGATCACCGCCTTTCAAGCGCACTACTCGTAATCCCTTGAGCGCTTTTTCTTCTAAAAGGCCGTTGATTTTTAATTGATCGCAGTGCAGCGAAGCCGGTTTGGGATTGTATAAACTGATGTTGCGCATTTCAGGCGGCGCCGCGTGCGCTTTACCCACAAAAAGCTTTTCTGCAGTTTGGGGGGCCCAATCCAAGATATCGGGATGCACCAGCGCGTCATACAAAATCACATCGGCGGCTTCAATTTTCCGGCGGCCTTTCAGGGTCACAAGTTCCGGGTCGCCAGGCCCGGCGCCCACCAGGCACACAGTTGGAGTAGTTTTTGACTTCGGCATAGGGGGCGTATTTTATGACAAAAGCAGGAGAGAGTACAGCCCCACACCCTCTTCTCGGTCAAGCTACGCCATTCGTAATAGTTTGTCCCTGGTTTGCCCGTTTTGGATAAGGAATGGGATGCCGGGAATACGGATAGTTTCAGACTCAGAACAGAAGACGGAATCAAGGAATACCTCAGGCGCTTTTCCTTCACGCGCAATGCCTCCGCAAAATTGAGTGACCAGACGAAGAGCTTTTGTCTGTAATTGCGCTTGCGCCTGACCCAGGCTGGAGGCGGCAACTAAAGCCGTTTGACTTTCACTTCTCTGCTTCGATTGAACATAGCCCCAAAGTTCGCGAATATGAATCAGCGGTTCAATGGGCTCACCGGCATAATTGCGTGTCCAAAATGGCTTGGCCAGGCGGTTTTCTTCCCGCAGCAAGTGATTGGTTTCTTCGGCGGACCAGCCCAGCTTGCGGGCGGCCAATGAAACCGGAATGAGCTGATATTGAAGTGCGCGCACTTCATTAATCCATTCGAGCGAAATAAAACATTCATCTCCAACCGGTAAAGCCTCTTCTTCATCAACCGCTTCATCTAAAACTTCGTCGGGATGAATATCCAAAATCTGTGCGGTTTTTTTCAACCGGCCTGAATGGAGGGCTCTCAGGAGATCTGCCGTATGATAACTTCCCTCCCCATTCTGCCCGACCCATCCTTCGCGCACAAATGCACGAAGCGCGTCTTTCTTAACAGACTGAAGGCCTCTTTTTCTGGCAATGCCTATAGCGGTACGAAAAATAATAAACTCTGTTTTATTGTCAAACGGCGGCACAAAGAAAGCGACGGGCTTTATTTTTTCTGCCATTTGTTCATTAAATCGCCCCCTTTTCATTTCCTTAAGAGCCCAATTCCATAGCCAAATGCGGGCTTCCTGCGGCGGAACCACATAAAAAGCCCGGCCTCTGCCCAACAAACGGATGCAAGTTGCAGGAAGCGAGCCTCTGCTTGCTTGTCGCACTATCGCCCTAACATCTTTACCGGTACTATTCGATAAATGTTCTAATTTTGGCCAAAAGCGAATGGCCCGATTCAATTCTTGTTCGTTGCGGACCGGATCTGAAGTATAACGGCGTACAAATTTCATATTTTGTTCAAGCAATCTGTCACTTTGTTCTTCAAACCGGGCGATTTCTTGAGGCGCAATTACATAACGGGGAATACCGGCTCCCAAAAGATCCAAATAAAATGCCCCTAATTTCCTTTTGTTGATCCATTGATTCACTGCCGCGTTTGAAATTCGCCAACGATCCGCTAATGCCGGGCTGGTAAGCCACTGTTCTTCTTTTAAAACCTTGAGTACATCTTGCACATTTCGAATAGGGCGGCGCGTATACCGGCCAAAAAATAAAATAGCTTTTTGCAGTTTACGTTTTTCCTGTTCCTCCACCTCGTGTACTTTATAAAGAGGAAAATACCACTCCCCATATTTCACCGAACTTCTTTTAATGCGAACTCCGGGCAGCACCCCCTGTTTTTCCAAAGCTTTAATTTCTCCGTCGCTCACAGACCAGCGTTTTGATAATGCCTGTTTTGAAATCCATTCGCCGGATAAAATCCGCATCAGCTGCTCCCACGATCGGATGTATTTCCCTTTAAATTGTTTACTGTGGGGAAGAACTTTTTTCTCGTAACGCAGCAGCAATAAATCATCCAACTCAGAAGTGATTTCATCTTGAATTTCTCCTGATGGAATTCGCTTTGAAACAGCTCTGGGAACAAGCCCGGCTTGGCTTGAAAATGGAGCCATGGATATTCCTGAATCTAAATTTTTGCTCTCCCGGTAAAGCCGAATTAGAGTCCAAGCAGTACGTATATCCACGGCCAACCCTTGAATACTTCCCCCATGAATATATCCACCCGCACTGCTCATTTCCAATAAGCCTCCCTTTCCTTTGCGCCGCGCATCCGCTGTTTCTTTAGGAAACAAGCGGAGAATATCTTCCTCACCTAAATACTTCACCGGATTCCGAAGCCTGTTTGTCAACACTTCCCGGTTGGTACCCAATACTGCCGCGAGAACTTTTACGGGAACTAACCGGTGTATTTTTTGTATCTCCCGTTCAATCCAAGCGCGCCAAATAAAATACTGGCTCAAAACTAATCGAAAACTGCTTGGTTTTAACATTCTCCGGACGGCCCGATTTTCTATTTGAAGTTCATTCTTACATTCCGCTATATTTGATGAATCAATGATTTTCTCGACATCCAGCCTATTCAATCGATCTCGGGAATCCGTACGGATAATTTTTAAGCGCACTAACTCTTGAAGTTCATTTGTTTTCAGCTTTCTTCGATCCGCCGCTTCCATCATCCGCACGGCTTCTTCTAGAGTGACCCACATTGTGAATTGACCTTCGAAGGAGATTCGGGGCCGCAAAGGCGGCTTAAACAGTTCCAGCCATTCTTCTTGGAATGTGCCGTCCATCATGGCATCCAGCAAATTGATTTTGCGGCCGTTTACTTCGATCGCATAATCTTCACGCTGTCTGACAAGACGCATCCGTTTTTTGATTTGGCTTCCCAAACTGGAGGCGGCTGACATAACGGTCTTTTCTTGTTTTGCCTCTCGATATTTTTTCATCCATATTTCTTCGGCCATTTCGGGCGTAAAATATTTGCGAATGATTTCTTCGCCCCAAAATCGTTTCGGGTTTTTGAGGCGGCGCTTGAGCATAGGCATGCCTTTGATTCGCAAAAGCCTTAAAACCACAGAAAAACTCACCCAGCGTGCTTGGGCTGAAAGCCCGGCCTCTTCCAGCCATTTTTCTTTAAAAGTGCCGCTCACCATAGAATCTAGAAGCTGTTGTCTTGTCCGGCCCAGACTGGAGGCCTCAGCAAGCGCCTCGCCACCGGGCAATTGCTGACGCGACTCAACATATTTGGCCAATTCGCGAATATGAATCAGCGGTTCCATGGGCTCGCCGGCATAATTGCGTGTCCAAAATAACTTAGCCAGGCGGCTTTCTTCTCGCAACAGTTGATTGGTTTCTTCGGCCGACCAGCCCAGCTCGCGCGCAGCAAACGATACCGGAACGAGCTGATATTGAAGCGCGCGCACTTCGTTGATCCATTCGAGCGGAATATAGCATTCCCCGTTTACAGGCACAGCGTCGGCATGGTCTACTGCTTCATTCAAAACTTGATCGGGATGAATATCAAGAATCTGTGCTGTTTTATCGAGCCGGCCCGCATGAAGGGCCCTGATGATATCCGCTGTATTATATTGCCTATTTTCATTTTGCTCGACCCATCCCTCGCGCACAAACTCACGGAGCGTATCCGGATGAATGGGCGTTACGCCCATTCGCCGCGCCAACTCGAACGCAAAATTGGCGCTGATAAAATCTTTTCTGATTTCCGGCTGAACATACGAAAGCGGCAATGGCTTTAATGCCCCAATCATGTCTTCCCGAAATTTACCTTTTCTTATTTTGTTCAAAACCCATTTCCATAACCACAATTGGGCTTCTTGAGGAGGAATCAGGTAGTAAGGCCTGTTTTGTCCCAATATATGAATGCGCGTCGCTAGAAGCTTTTTTTCTTGAATGGCTCTTTCAATATATTTTTTACTTTCTTTAGTTTGTTCTTCTAGGTTGCTAACTTGTGGCCAAAAACGCGTTACTTCCAATAGCTCTTCTTTGTTTCTGACGGGATTGGAAGTATAACCGCGGACAAAATGTATATTTTCTTCCAGCTTTTTTAAATCCTCTTCTTCCAATCGAACAACTTCTTGAGGAGGAATCAAATGCCTTTGTATTCCACTGCCCAACACGTCCATAAAAATAGTTTTAATTTTTTTCTTTGTAATTTTTTGATGGATAGCCGTCGCACTCATTCCCCATCGCTTCGCCAAATCACCCGCCTCAAACCAATGCTCTGCTTGCACCACAGACAGAATATCTTGTAAACATTGCATGGCCAGAACTGTAAACGATTTCATAGATCGAATGATTTTTTCCACCTTCCTTCTTTCCTCTTCTTCCACTTCTTTGACTTTATGTAAAGGAAAATACCACTCGCCTTTCTTTTGCAAAGGATTGCGAATCCTGACACCGGGTAGTTTCCCTTTTTCTCTAAGCCTATGAATTTCAGCGGTTGATTCCAAGTAGAACCATTTCTTCCTCAACTCACCAATCGAAATCCAGTGACAAGATAATATTTCTTTTAGATGCTGCCAAGACTGAATCCGTTTAGTTTTCAGTTTAGGAGTAAGCAACAATATTTTCGATTCATATTGAACTACTGCCAATTGCTGGAACTCTGCTTCTGCTTTTGGAATTTTGTATGTAGCTGAAGATTCATCCCGGAATACATCTTGCCTCGATGGAATCAGTCCTTGACGAATGCCTCGTCTTATAGCTACTTTTGACAAACCTGTTCGTGCGGCCAATTCGGGAACAGTTATTTCGTGGCTTTGATTTTCCCGGCGCTCACGAAACAACTGAATCATTGCCCACGCAGTTTGTATATCTATCGCAAGACCTCTTACCGGATATTGATGCACATAAGTGCCCCAAAATGTTTTTTCCAACAGATTTCGGCTAGGCGGCTCAGATAAAACCGCATTGGCCATCTGTTGGGGAAACATACGGCGAATATTCGCTTCACCCAATATTCGTTTTGGATTTTTAAGTTTATGTGCCAACAAATCTGTGTTTTTACCCAAAATATCCGCTAAAAGTTGCACGGTAACCAATCGATAACTTCTTCGTTTTTGTTCCTCGATCCAAGGCCTCCAAATAAAATACCTATCTGCGGCAAATACATAGTCCTTCGGCTGAAGAGCTTCTCGAACATTTTTTACCTCTGCATTGAGTTCCTCAGCACAATCGACTATACCGGATGAATCAATCACTTGTTCGACATCCCTCCGGTTTAAAAGACGTCGATGATTTGTCCGAATTGCGCCGGCCTTCACTAATTGCCGCAGACCCACTAAGCCAATCATTCTTTTTCCAGCCAGATCGATCATTTCCTTTGCTTGCTCACGGGTAACATATGAAGGATATTGGTCATCAAAAGAAGCTGCGGGATATTCCTCCGGCTTAAAAAGCTCCAGCCATTCTTCTTGGCATGTGCCATCCATCATGGCGTCCAGCAAATTGATTTTGCGGCCGTTTACTTTCACCCAATAATCCTTGCGCGTTCTGGCTTTGCCGAGGCTGGAGGCAAAAGTCACTTCTTCCTTCCGGCCGTCGGTGTATTCCACGAACAGCCGATAGGGGCTGGTTCTCGGGCCTTTGTCGGTTTGGATCACTTGCAGAAAAAAGCGCTTGATGGGTGCTGTGACGTCGAAAAATTTTTGTTTCGAAAGAAATAGCAGACGCTTATTTTTTGTGACATCAATCCTAAATCCGCCCCCTATTTGCTCATAATGAAATGCGAAATCGCCTAACTGAAACCATGGATAAGAATAGTGATAAGCCTCGGGCTTCTTAAAACCGGATACAGCACACAAATTGTTCGTCGGAGTCATTAGATATTGCAATTCCAATTCCCAGATTGCTTCAAAAATTTCCCTGCAAAAAAAATAATGGGGACGATGCGCAAGCTCAGGGCGCGCAGGGT
>JACQQR010000069.1 GCA_016206875.1 Candidatus Omnitrophota bacterium | reverse complement strand
TCCTTATCGTTACCTGTTTTATATATCGATGTTATAATCGTAAAACATAGCTGCGCAAATGTCAAACGCTATACCATTCCGTCTCAAACACCTTCCCCAACTGCGCCGGGCGCCATTTGCCATCGATAAAGAGTTGAGTTTTGGGAAGTTTGACTGTCGATTTATTAATTAACTTCTTCATGTTTCGCATCCTCTTAAGAGCCCCGATTATTTGGAATGGGACTCCAAAGTCCAATCTTGAAGTTTTAGACTTTCGATTCTGGAAAATTCTTTAATGTTATGCGTCACCAACGTACCGTGATGGGCAAGAACTGTGGATGCGATTAACAGATCATTAGGCCCGATTATGTTCCCCTTTTGCTCAAGCGAGAATCGAATTTGGGCACACACCTCCGTGCAAACATCCGAAAAAGGAACTACTTCAAATGGATCTAAAAACTGTTCGATTACCAATAAAATTTTTTTGGGGGATGAATTATGAGATGCGCCCAACAAAAGCTCTGCTTTTACAATGGCCGGGACTTTTATTTTTTCCGGGGCATGCCCTGCCAGCCAATCTTTGATGGAAGGGTATTTATTTTTTAATGCAAAAATACAAATATCCGTATCTAGAAAATAATTCACATTTTTTCCCGTTTTCTATCTTTAGAAAAATCGATCTGTCCGGGTCGTTCTAATGTCTCATGGGCCAAAGCTCCAAAAAGATCGAAGTAATGTTTGGGCCAATGATGATGTAACGTTAAGTCCAGCCGTTGTTTCACCCATTTCGAAATAGAAAGATGCTCCCGTTTTGCCGCAGTCTCTATTTTATGAATCATTTCTTCATCTACGTACAAAGTAAGTTGTGCCATTTCACTCTCCTCTCGATGAAAGCAGTGATGACAAATACAAGTATACGTCCAAGTATACTTTTAGTCAAATCACCCCTCTAGCATCCCCGTCCTTGCCCCGTGGAAAAGGTATTGTTGGATGAAACCGGCGTTTGGGCCCCAGCGGCGGCGGCCGAACTCGGCGGCGCGTTTCTCGCTCACCTTGCGGCCGCGGAAATAGAGTGTACGGATGGCCCGGTGAATCCATACGTCTACGGGAAAGGCTTCATATTTTTGAAAGCCGTAGAGCAGGGCACAATCCGCAACTTTTGGGCCGACGCCGGGGAAAGTTTGAATGCGCTCCCTGGCTTCTAGGTAAGAAGCCGCCCGGATTTGATATAGAATTACGGGATTGGCAGCTACGATTTTTGCGGTTTGATGTAGATACGGAGCCCGGTAACCCAAGCCGGCTTCTCGAAGCTTCGCTTCCGAAGAACTGGCCAGCATTTCAGGTTCGGGAAAATGAAATTCAGATGGGCCGAATGCGCGCGCAAGATTTGTCCAAATGAGTTGAATGCGCTTGAAATTATTATTGGCAGAAATAATGAAGCCGGCCAGTGACTCCCACGACGACTGGCGAATGAGCCGGAGACCGCGAAACGAACGAAGCGGTTGAGCCAGTCGGTCATCACTTTCTAAGATTGAATAAACACCCGACATATCCCGGTCTAAATCAAAATATTCACGTACGGCCTTCTCGCTCACATCCCCCTCGACGTGTACACCGCTTACGCTTTGCCAAAGGCGCACAGGGGCACTGTCCAACGCACCTTCATACACGCCGCCAGGGCTTTTACGGAATCCAAATACCTGAGCTGAGTCCAGCGTGGCTTCCAAATTAAAATCTGTCGGAGCCAGAATCATGCGTTCTCTTTTTTCGCAAGTAATAGCGCGTTGAGTACCACGGATACGGAGCTTGCGGCCATGGCAGCTCCCGCCACTAGCGGAGAAAGCAGCCAGCCTGTAATTGGATACAGCACGCCGGCTGCAATGGGAATGCCCAGCACATTGTAGATGAACGCCAGGAACAAATTTTGGCGTATTTTTGCCATAGCTTTTTTCGCCGATTGGAAAGCAAACACAACATCCTTGACATCATTTTTCATCAGCACTACTTCGGCTGTTTCCATGGCCACATCGGTTCCGGAACCCAAAGCAACGCCCACATCGGCGGCGGCAAGCGCCGGCGCATCATTGACCCCATCTCCCACCATCGCCACACGCGCTCCCCGTTGTTTGAGTGAAAGTACTTTTTGGAATTTATCTTGGGGCAACACTTCAGCAAGAATCTGAGAAATGCCCGCTTTCTGTCCGATGGCTTGGGCCGTCTCTTGGTTGTCTCCCGTGATCATCCATATTTTCTTCCCCATGCGTACCAGCGTAGACACAGCCTCCCGCGCACCCGGTTTCAGCAAATCCAGGCAGGCAATAACGCCAATCAATTGATGCGTTTCCGATTGATTTTTCCGGGCCACAAAAAGCAGCGTTTTTCCTTCTTGGGACAAGCGCTGTTTTTGTTCGGCGCTTGCATCAAGAGAAACTTTATGCTCTCGCATTAACAGTTCATTGCCTAATACATAAGCCTTGCCTTGATAAACACATTCCACGCCTTTTCCCGTAAGCGACGTAAAACGCTCCGGCTCAGCAACGGATATATTTTGTTCTTTCGCTTTGTTGAGAATGGCTTCGGCCAGCGGATGTTCCGAGCGTTTTTCGCAGACCGCGGCGATTTCCAGCAGGCGCCCGGCCTCTTCTTCCCAAGACACGATATCGGTTATCTCGGGTTTTCCGCGAGTGAGTGTTCCGGTTTTATCAAAAATGATCGTGTTGATCCGGCTCATGCGCTCCAGCGCAGCCGCATTCTTAATCAATACGCCGTGCCGCGCATTGATGCCCGAGGCCACGGCAATGACGGCAGGCGTTGCCAGCCCCAAAGCGCAGGGACAAGCGATAATGAGTACAGAAATAAACGTGGTGAATGCAAAAATGAAACTTTGCCCGGCGGCAAGCCAAATAAAAAGAGACAAAAAGGCTATTCCCACGACAGAAGGAACAAAATAAGCGGAGAGGGTATCGGCCAGCCTTTGTATAGGCGCCCGGCTGGCTTGCGCCGATTGAACTAATTCGATAATACGGGCAAGGGCTGTTTCTGCCCCCACTTGAGTAGCACGAAAGCGGAAGCCGCCTGTTTGATTCATAGTGCCCGCAGCCACCGAGGCGCCCGGCGTTTTTTCTACCGGCAAGCTTTCTCCCGTAAGCATCGACTCATCCACAGAAGAATGTCCGTCAATCACTCGGCCGTCTACGGGAATTTTTCCGCCGGGCCGCACAATCACAATATCACCCGTTTTGACTTGAGCCGCAGGAATTTCGATTTCAAATCCATCACGCTCTACATAAGAGCGCTCGGGGACTAAACGCATCAAATGATGAAGCGCCGCGGATGTTTTTTGGCGGGCACGCGTTTCCAAATATTTTCCAAGCAAAATAAATGCGATCAGCAAACCCGCAATTTCAAAATAAAGATGCCCCCTTCCGCTCGCCAGCGCCGCCAGACTATCCAGATAGGCCGCGCCTGTTCCAAGCGCTATCAAGGTGTCCATGTTGGCCGCCCGGAATTTGATTACAGCCGCCAATCCGCTTGAGAAAAATTGACGGCCCGTCCACAAAATCGGTGTGGCCAAGAGAAATTGAATCCAGGGAAGTTGCCCGCTCATGGCGAGTGTGGCCAGCGGCAAAGCCAGCGCAAAGGAAATGATTACTTTTTTGCGCAGCAGTCCGAGTTCCCGGTCGGGGCTCATAAAGGTATTGCGGCAGGAGGCAGAACAAAAATAAAATGTGCGGCCGCCTTTTTCCGCAGAAAGCGCGCGGGATTCATCCACGTCCATGCCGCAAACCGGATCTTTTGTCATCACGCTATTTCTTTCTGCATTCTACGAGAAGAATGCTCGTTAAGAATTCCGGCATGAGCCAAGCATCCAGCCGTGTCCAAACACAGAGCAATTCATTGAGAATTTTATAGAAAGGAAAAAATTTGCGTAAGGATTCCAAAGAGCCGCCCTTTGTTTTCTTCGATGTGAGTAAAAATAATTTCACCATGAGCCAGCAGCCCAAGCGTTCCAGCGGCCCGCCCACTTTCATTTTTCCCACCACTTCAAAGCCGGCCGCTTCCACTTTTTGTTTCAACTCATTCATTTCATAACGCCTTTGGTGATGCACCAGCTCATCATCGCCGGCCCAGTAATAAGAATGCATCGGCACAGTCAGCACCAAATGTCCTTCGGGTTTCAAAACGGAGGCCATTTCCCGAAGCGCTTTTTGATCATCACCGATATGTTCTAATACTTCGGAGAGAATCACGGAATCGAAAGATTCGGGCCGAAATGAAATTGATTCGGCATGAGTCACGGCGTAGGCGTGACGCCGGCCGGGTCCTCCTGCCGCCTCGAGGCGCCGGAGTTCTTTCATCGCGGCCCATTCCAAATCTGTATACACTGAAGCGTCAGTGACTGTGGAAATGCCGCTGCCGATTTCTAAACTACGGCCGGAATATTTTTTCGTTGCCTTGCGC
This sequence comes from Candidatus Omnitrophota bacterium, assembly GCA_016206875.1. Taxonomy (GTDB): domain Bacteria; phylum Omnitrophota; class Omnitrophia; order Omnitrophales; family JACROU01; genus JACQQR01. The sequence goes on along the minus strand of JACQQR010000069.1, from coordinate 23 downwards.
ACAGCGCGCACGCGCGCCAAGTA
>JACQQR010000017.1 GCA_016206875.1 Candidatus Omnitrophota bacterium | reverse complement strand
GCTTTCGCGGGGGTGACAACAGAGACTAGAAAAGTCCGCAGTTACTGTCCATACACTCCTCTTAGGATGTCACCGCCCCTTGCGATGCGCTCGAAACCAATTGCGCATATTTGGCCATTACGCCGTGTTTGTAGCGAGGCGCCGGCGCCTTCCACTTTTTTAGCCGCTTTTTAATTTCGGCCTGCGTAAGTTTTACGTTCAAACTGCGTTTTGTGATGTCTATGGAAATGATGTCTCCTTCTTTGATGGCCGCAATGGGCCCGCCCACCACGGCCTCAGGGGCCACATGTCCAATCATGAATCCTTTCGTGGCTCCGGAAAACCGGCCATCGGTGAGAAGCGCCACAGAGGGGCCCAGCCCTTCACCGACCAAAGCGGCCGTCACCCCCAGCATTTCACGCATGCCGGGGCCGCCTTTCGGCCCTTCGTAGCGGATCACCAGCACATCGCCGGGTTTTATTTTCCCCAACTTTACTGCCTGAAACGCATTTTCTTCCGAATTAAACACACGGGCAGGACCTTCGTGCCGCGTGCGATTTTCACCGGCAATTTTCATCACACAACCTTCCGGCGCTAAATTCCCTTTCAAAATGACCAGGCCGCCGGTAGCTTTGAGAGGATCGGAAAGCGGGCGCACTACTTTTTGACCGGGGGTTTCCTCGGCCAGGGAGGCCTCTTCGCCAATGGTTCTGGTGCTCACCGTGAGGCAATCTTTTTTGAGCACTTTGGCTTCGAGCATACGGTGGGCCACCAGGCGAATGCCGCCGGCGCGGTATAAATCCACGGCCACATATTTTCCTCCGGGTTTTAAGTCGCCCAAAAGGGGAGTGCGCGAGCTGATCTTGTCAAAATCATCCATGGAGAGCCGTATGCCCATTTCATGTGCGATGGAAAGCAGATGCAGCACAGCATTGGTGGAACCCCCGCTCATCGCAACGGCCGCGATGGCATTTTCAATCGAGGGACGGGTGATAATTTGGCTGGGGCGAATATCCTTTTTGAGAAGCTCGAGCACGAGCCGGCCGGCTTCGTAACATGCCGTGTCTTTTTTAGGATCCATAGCCGGAATTCCGTTGGTGTCCATGGGAGAAATGCCCATCACTTCAAACGCCATGGACATGGTGTTTGCCGTAAATTGCCCGCCGCAAGCGCCTGAGCCCGGGCAAGCCGTATCTTCCACTTCTTTTAATTGCGCATCCGAAATTTTTCCTGCCGCTTTTTTACCGACGGCTTCAAATACGTCTTGAATGGTGAGGTCACAACCCGCGCTTTTGCCCGCATCAATAGATCCGCCATAAATCATGAGCGAGGGAATGTTCAAGCGGCAAAGTGCCATTACGGTGCCGGGAATGGTTTTGTCGCAGCCAGAAATGGCCACGAGGCCGTCGAAATAATGTCCGCGTGCCACCAGTTCAATCGAGTCAGCCACTACCTCGCGGCTTATAAGTGAAGTTTTCATGCCTTCAGTGCCCATGGTAATACCGTCGGAAATGGCGATCGTATTGAATTCAATCGGGGTTCCGCCAGCGGCACGCACGCCTTCTTTCACCTTTTCAGACAGCCGTCGCAAATGAAAGTTACAGGGCGTGGTTTCAATCCAGGTATTGGCAATGCCAATCATGGGTTGATAGATTTCTTTGTCGGTGAGGCCTATGGCTTTCAGCATGGCACGGGCAGGGGCCCGATCAAATCCTTCGGTGATGGTGGCGCTATTGGCATTTAATTTTTTATTCATAAAAATCTCCTCATAGTCTCTTTAAAAGCACTCTGGCATTGTAGCACTTGATATCTTGCCTTTCCAGGCGCTGTTTGATACATTAACTTTCTCTGTAACTAGTGCCGTGTCAGGATAAAAAATAGGCGTAGCCTATTCTCAATCGGCACAGTACCGCGTACCCATAAAATCAAACGTTTTGCGGTACCGGTCTTTAAGTGAATAAAAGGAGGAAGTGCCATGCATCATGAAGAAGAATGTTGTCGACCCGAACCATTGCAGGTGGGGGGGCATGTACCTTGCGTATCGGCCCAAGCTCTTTTGCCGGATGGAAGCTTTAAAGATGTAAAACTTTCTGACTACAAAGGAAAGTGGACAGTGGTGTTCTTTTACCCGCTCGATTTTACTTTTGTATGTCCGACAGAAATCCGCAGCTTTAACCAGCATCATGAAGAATTTAAAAAACTAGGCGTGGAAGTACTCTCCGTCAGCACCGATAGCGTATATTCCCACAAAGCCTGGGTGGAAAATGGACTGGGCAAAGTGCATTTCCCGATGTTGGGGGATACCAATCATCAAATTGCTTCTGCGTTCAATGTGCTGATTCAGGACAAAGGCATTGCTCTGCGCGGCACATTTATCATTGACCCGGCCGGGATTTTGCGTTCGGCTGTCGTCAATGACTTGCCTGTTGGAAGAAGTGTGGAAGAAACTCTAAGAACCCTGAAGGCCCTTCAAACGGGAAAACTTACGGGTTGCGAGTGGAAACCCGGCGAGAAGACGCTGAATTAAATTTTTTTGTCATCCCGGCGTTTTTTATCATCCTGACGTTTTTTTGTCATCCCGGACTTGATCCGGGATCCAGGATAATGCAACTAAGTGGTAATTATCCTGGGTCCTGGATCCAAGATCCTGGATCCCGGCCTTTCCGCCCCGGCGGACCAGCCGAGGCTGGCGCCGGGACGACAAAGAGGAAAAAGTAATTCTTACTTTTTCCTCTTTGTCGCTTTCTCCACGGCCTTCACAATATCCGCACTCGTAAGCCCGTATTTTTTCATTAGCTCGTGAGGCAGACCTGATTCGGCGTAGGTATCTTGAATGGCCACGTATTCCTGAGGCGTCGGAGCGTGTTCGGCTAAAATACGCGAAACAATACTGCCCAACCCGCCGTAAATGGAGTGCTCTTCGGCTGTGACGATGGCGCCCGTTGCTTTTGCTTCGGACACAATCAGTTCCTGGTCCATCGGTTTTAATGTGTGCACGTCAATGACCGAAGTAAAAATCCCTTTTTGCTTCAATTCTTCATGCGCCTCGAGCGCTTCCCACACTAATAGCCCGGTGGCGATAATTGCGGCATCTTTGCCGTCGCGTAGCTTGACCCCTTTGCCAAAGGGGAAAGTTTGATTCGGGGTATGCACAATGGGGGCGGCGGGGCGTCCTGTGCGCAGATAAACCGGCCCTTGTACTTCTTCAAGGGCCTGCGTTACCAAAGCGCGCGCAGAAATCTCATCAGCAGGATTCATCACCACAAACTTGGGAAGGCTGGTGGTGAGCGCAAAGTCTTCGATGCTTTGCTGCGATACGCCATCTTCGCCCACGCTGATGCCGCCGTGAGAGGCGATAATTTTCACATTCATCTGCGAATATGCGGCGGCCATGCGCATTTGGTCGTAGCCCTTACAGGTGATAAAACAAGCGAAGCTGGAGCAGACGGGAAGCAGGCCATTGGCCGCAAGCCCGGAGGCGGCACCTAACATGTTCGCCTCGCCGATACCGAAATTAAAAAAGCGATCGGGGAATTTTTCGCCGAAAAAAGCGGTTTTTGTCGATTTGGATAAATCGCCGTCGATGACCACAATTTTAGGGTTGCGTTCTCCCAGTTCAGCGAGTGTGCGCCCGTAGGCATCGCGTGTGGCTGCACCCATTTTTTTCTCAAGCGCTGTGCTCATATATTAACGGGTTCTCCCAGCTCGGCGAGCGCGGTTTTCATTTCGGCGTCGTTCGGCGCTACGCCGTGAAAATGATTGTTATGCTCCATAAACGAAACGCCTTTTCCCTTAATGGTGTGAGCGATGATCATTTGCGGCTGATTATTTACGGCGCGCGCCCATTCAAAAGCCCCGAGGATTTCGCCGATATTGTGCCCGTTGATTTCGCGCACAGCCCAGCCGAAAGCGCGCCATTTTTCTTCCATCGGATGCATGTCGAGCACTACTTTGACGGAATTATCTAATTGAAATTTGTTGTAATCGAGAATGGCGCAAAGACTATCCAGTTTGTGAAACGAGGCAAACATCGCGGCTTCCCATACCTGGCCTTCATTGCATTCGCCGTCGCCTAACATCACATAAGTACGGAATTTTTTCGTGAGCAGCCGGTGGGCTAAGGCATGACCGATGCCGATGGAAAGCCCTTGGCCGAGAGAGCCGGTGGAGGCTTCCACGCCCGGAAGTGCGCGGCGATCCGGATGCCCCTGAAGACGGCTATTGATTTGGCGAAGCGTCAATAGCTCCCGAATCGGGAAGTATCCGTTCAGCGCCAGCGCGGCGTAGAGGGCCGGAACGCCGTGTCCTTTCGAGAAAATAAAGCGGTCACGATCCGGCCACTCGGGATAGGAAGGGTCGTGTTTCATTTCGTGAAAGAAAAGCACGGCGAGAATATCAGCGGCCGAAAGTGAGCTCCCCGGGTGGCCGGATTTGGCTTTATGAATCATCCGGATGATTTCGCGGCGCATGTGCAGCGCTTTTTCTTCAATTTCGAGTATGCTGAGCTTCTTCATGATTTCGGATTGTTTTAAGGCCGTATTACGAGTGGAAAAAGAAGGGGTATGATACAAGAGCCCCTCACAAAAAACAATGTTTGAATTCCTCATGTCTGAATTCCTCAGGCGCGCCAGCCGAGGC
>JACQQR010000066.1 GCA_016206875.1 Candidatus Omnitrophota bacterium | reverse complement strand
CTCCTACCGCTGCGCGCATCGCCATAACCGGTCATACTACGTATCATGAAACACCGCCCTCGCAGAAAGAAAACGGTTAGATTATAGGAAGCCTTCACCCCTGTCAAGCTAACGAACGCGCTCTAAGGCGTAATCCAGCAATAGTTCCAGGCTGTTACGGACGGGAATTTGGGGAAGCACGATTAATTCCAGGCGGGCTTTCTCAGTGAATTCGCAGGCCTTGGCTAAGGCGTATTCAATCGTGCGGTGCTCTAAAATCATATGGAGGAGGCCCTGCAACTTATCCGGATCGCTTTGAGACTTGAAAATTTTGAATACTTCGCTTTTTTTATTTTCAGAAACCAGCGAAAGAAGCCGGATCACCGGAAGAGTCAGGACGCCTCCGGAAGCATCCAGCCCCACCGTTTTCCCAAAGGACTCCGTATCCCCGGCAAAATCCAGGCAGTCATCCACAATCTGAAATGCCAGGCCCAGATACAGGCCGTAACGGGATAACGCAGCCACTTGCTCCGCCGTGATACCGGCCAACAAGCCGCCGGATTCCACGCAGGCAGAAAAAAGCGAGGCTGTTTTTTTCTCAATAATTTCCAAATATTGCGCTTCTTTTAAATCGAAATTATCTTTCTCGCGGTATTCCAGAATTTCTCCGTCGCATACGGTGCCTGCCGTGCTTAAAAAAAGACCGATTAAATCTTGGCGCTGGGATGAAAAGATGGTGGAAAATGCCTTGTCATACATAAAATCCCCCACAAGCACGGCAAGCTGCGGCCCCCATTTTGCATTGACCGTGGGAAAATTCCGGCGCATAAACGAGGAGTCGATAATGTCATCATGAATGAGGGTGGCTGAGTGTAAAATTTCGAGGCTGGAGGCGATTCGGAGCACACAGGAAGTTTCAGACCGGCCAAATTGAGCCCCCATAAGGCATAAGGCCGGACGAAGCATTTTTCCGGAACGGGAGAAAAAATACCGGATGACTTCCCGGGTGAGGTCATTTTTTGTAGCCAAAATATTCATCAGCGCGGCGGGAATTTGGTCTAAAAGAAATTCGATTGGATGATAAATTTCCCGAAGACTTAAATTTTTTTTCGATTGGATCATAGGGCCTTTTCCAGAACTTTTTGGGTGCGGCTGATTTCCTGATGCCCGTGGGCCGTGGACAAGAAACAAGCCTCAAAGGGGCTGGGAGGGAAATAAATTCCCGCCTTCAGCAATTGGTGAAAGAAATGTTTGTATGAACGGGCATTTGACTTTTTTGCCTGATCAAAATTCTGCACCGAGTTTTCGGAAAAAAATACGGTGAACATCGACCCAAGAGATTGCACCCGGACGGCACGCCTTTTTTTCTTGGCCAGGACACGCACACATTCCGTTAGATGCACGGTGCGCTCGCGAAGCGAGGCGTACACAGTTTTATCTTCCAGCATTTCAAGAGTTTGAATGCCTGCCGTAACCGCCAGTGGATTTCCCGACAGAGTTCCGGCCTGATACACCGGCCCAAGAGGCGCCAGATGATTCATGATGTCAGCGCGCCCGCCTACCGCCGCTAACGGAAGCCCGCCCCCCACAATTTTCCCAAGCGTTGTCAGATCCGGCGCAATGCCATAGAGCTCCTGCGCCCCGCCGTGCGAGACACGAAAGCCGGAAATAATTTCATCAAAAATCAAAATCACTTTGTACTTTTGTGTCCACTTTCGAAGCGCCCATAAAAATTCTTCTCTCGGAGGCACTACGCCCATATTGGCCGCCACCGGCTCTACAATCACACAGGCGATGTTTTTTTCTTCAGTGCGAATGACACGCTCAAATGTGCTGGTATCGTTATAAGGAAGGCTGATTGTAAGAGCGGCAATTTCTTCCGGTACGCCGCTGGAGCCCGGAATGCCGAGCGTGGCTACGCCCGAGCCGGGCTTGACCAGCAATGAATCACTATGGCCATGATAGCAGCCATCGAATTTGATAATTTTTTTCCGGCCCGTCGCCCCGCGCGCCAGACGCACGGCCGTCATCACCGCTTCGGTTCCGGAATTGACTAAACGGACTTTTTGTATGGAAGGAAACGCTTTTTTAATGCGCCGGGCCAGCTCGATTTCACACACCGTGGGGGCGCCATAGGAAGTGCCTCGCACCGCCGAATCGATAATGGCCTTCACAACGGCGCCCGGTGAGTGTCCTAGGATTAAAGCGCCCCAAGACATCACATAATCAATGTACTTCTTGCCTTCTACGTCGGTCAGGTACGCCGCTTCAGCTGATTGAATGAAACGCGGCCATCCTCCCACGGCACCAAAAGCGCGCACAGGCGAATTGACGCCCCCGGGCATATGTTTTTTTGCCAGGGAAAAAAGAGAGCGGGAGTTCATAATGGCCTCACTATATCACACAGAAAGGGCGTTGGCTGAGGCAATTTCCCCATAGAGCCGGGCGCTGGGACGGAGTGATCTTTTTTGCGTGGCATAATCCACTTCCACAAGGCCAAACTGGGGGCCGTATCCGTGCGCCCATTCAAAGTTGTCAATCAGTGACCAATAAAAATAGCCGCGCACATCCGCTTTTTCCATAATGGCCTTGTGCACATAACGGAGATGCTCGATCAAAAAACGTTCCCGCTGGGCATCTTTCCCCGAGCAAATTCCGTTTTCCGTGATATAAATCGGTTTCGCGAAACGTGCCAGAGATTTTAAGGCAAGGTAAATTCCTTCGGGGTACACTTCCCATCCCAAGTCATTGCATTCACAACTCGTCTTTCGCAAAGGTTCGGAACACATCATTTTCCATCGAGTGACGTTTGCCTTCACTTCGTCGCGCGAATAATAATTAAGCCCGATAAAGTCCCATGCGCCTTTTAATCCCGGAATTTCCTCGTTCCAGGCCGCCGGAAATCCAATCACACCAGTGGCAATCGCATTCACAAACAGTTGATTGAACACATAGTCCCGCAGACAAGCGCCCAGCTTATCCATCCACGAATGAGGGTTTACCGGTTGTATCACACGGAAATAAACGGCCAACCCTACTTGCGTATTCCAGGAGTGTTTCCTTTCTTCCAGATGAATGGCTTCATACGCCTTTGCATGCGCCTGGATTTGATGTTTGACAACATGAATGTGCCGAATCCAGTCCTGTTTGCCCGGCGGCCAGTTGCCCATCACAAAGGACTCAAAAAAATAAACCATCGGCTCATTCAAGGTATTCCAAAAAGGAACTAAATCGCCGAATGCTTCGGCGCATTTGCGGGCATAGCGCTCAAACCAGATCAGAATTTTTGGATTTTCCCATCCGCCCTGACGGGCTACCCAGCGGGGCAGAGTAAAATGCAAAAGCGTCACCATCGGTGTTTGCTTGTGCTCGTGAAGCGATTCCAGCACGCGCCGGTAATGATACGTGGCCGGCTCACTAAACACATTTTCTTCGGGCTCGATGCGGGACCACTCGATCGAAAGGCGATGCGCATTCAAATGGAGGCTTTCAGACAACGCAAAATCTTCGGCAAATCGATGAAACTGATCACAGGCGATTCCGGATACCTGGTGCCCGGCCACGTGGCCCGCCTGCTCCCAATCCCACCAATCATTGAGGTTGTTTCCTCCCTCAACTTGATGGGCGCTGGTGGCCGTGCCCCATAAAAATCCTTTGGGAAATCGAAGGCTCATTGTATTGTTTGCCGGTTCGCGTTTGGCCGCAGTGGCATCCTTTTTTTAACCATTCCACTTCGAATCATCATACTTCCAGTTGGCATAGAGATAATAATTTTTAATGACCCGTCCGAATTTTTCCAACGTAAATTTGAAGGAAGCCATATTGCCCTGATCCAAGCAGCCGGGGTCCGGTTGAGTCGAAACATGAATCACCGGAATTTCTTTTTCATCGAACACAACCAAATGCACCACCAGATCGCGCACAGGTTGGCCTAAATTATTGATGACGAGCCCCATAAGCTGGGCATCTTGATTTTGATTGAGCGCTGAATCCCCTCCCTTGACGATGAGTTTTTTGGGAAGTTTCTGAAAGGATTCGATGGCCGGGAATTCTTCTATGCCCATTTTATTGTGTGAGTTCCTGGATTTTTTTCACTAATTCTTTCACATCAATCGGTTTTTTAAAAAAGGCTGCCGCGCCTTCCATTTTGAAAATATCGCCCATCAACATAGCCTTCCCCGTGATGACAATCACGATGACCTGCGGCATTTCTTTTTTGATTTTTTTTAAGAGACTCAGGCCGTCATCCGTTTGCAGCATGATGTCTAAAAGAACCGCATCCGGATTCAATTCTTGAATGCGCTGGAAGGCTTTGCCCCCATCCGTCTCAATATGTACTTCAAAACCCGCTTCTCCGATGCGCAGCGCCGAGAGTGTTGCAAAATCTTCTTCGTCATCGACGATCAAGATTTTTTTCCTCATAAAACAGCCTCCCTTTCCGCTTCATTGGTATCTGGGCAATGTGAAAAAAAATGTGCTTCCCTTGCCCAACTCGCTTTCAACCCAAATCCGGCCTTGATGCAATTGCACAATTTCCCGGCAAATAGAAAGCCCTAATCCGGTTCCCTGGAGGGCAGGCAAATCGCGGTGTTGCGGCTGCTTAATTTGCTCAAAGCGCTCAAAGATACGGCTCAAATTTTCTTTGGCAATCCCCGCCCCCGAATCCTTCACAGATACCACAATTTTTTGCAAAGAAGAGGCCGGATCTTTTTCTGATCGCGCATCCAACCGGATGGCGCCGCCTTCTTGTGTGTATTTGATGGCATTGCTGATTAAATTTGTCAGCACTTGCACGATGCGCATTGGATCCGCAAACACAATCATCTTGTGAGCGGCCGGCGCACAGGTCAAAGTAATTTTTCTTTTTTCAGCCAGTGGAGACATGGAATCCAGGGCTTCCGTTAAGACCCCTCTAATATCGACCGGCTCTTTTTCCATCTTCATCTTTCCGGCCTCAAGTTTTGAAAAATCAAGTAAGTCATTCACCAGGATGGTGAGCCTTTCCGTGCTGTTTTGAGCGATTTCCATCACCCGTTTTCCCTTGGGTTCGGTTGGATTGACGATGCCGTCCAGGACAAGTGCAATGCTTTCTTGGATGGAATTAAGCGGATTTTTGAATTCATGAGAAACAGAAGAAATAAATTGTGATTTCAATTCATCCAGTTTTTTAAGCTCTCGGTTGGCTTTTTCCAGCGCCTCTGATTTCTCGCGGATTTCCCGCTCCAGGCGTTCTTTTTCTTTATCCGCCCGGAATTGCGTGAGTGTTTCTGAAATCACACGCGGAAGAATGGTGTAACACACATCATCTTTGACCACATAATTATAAGCGCCCGCCTGCATGGCAGAGACCGCTACCTTTTCATCCCCTTGGCCCGTCAACATGATGAAGGGAGCATCCACTCCCATTTCTTTTATCGTTTTCAACACTTCTAAACCGCTCATGCCGGGCAAGTTGAAATCGGAAATAATGAGATCATATTTTTCGTTGCCAAGCCGCATGACGCCCTGCTCGCCGGATTCGGCTATCTCCACCTGGCTCCTCAGGGCTTCGTTCACCGATTTTCGCACTAAATAGCTGTGGTCGGGGTTATCTTCCACCAAAAGAATGCGCATATTCTCCGCGTCTTTTTTAATTTTTAAATGCGCCGGTGTCTCTGCCATAAGCCCCTCCGGGAAGCGTAAAATAAAAAATACTTCCTTGCGCCGGCCGGGACTCCAGCCACACCCTGCCGCCGTAATGTTCTATAATTTTCCGGACGATGCTGAGCCCGATGCCCGTGCCTTCTGTCTGTGTTTGATTGGGGCCGCGCTGGAATACCTGAAAAATTTTATCCTGAAATTCTACGGGAATGCCCGGGCCGTTATCGCGTATAAAAAATTGGTGCTCTTTTGCGTCCAAACTGCGAGTGCCCACAACAATTTCCGGCGCCGTTTGACTGCCCATATACTTGACCGCATTACCGATCAAATTAGAAAAAACCTGCTCGAGGCGCGCTCGAGACGCCCGGACAACAGGAAGGTCTCCTTTAATTTCCACTCGAATGTGCCTTTGATCCAAAAGCGGTTTCATTTCATCTACTATGTCACGCACCACCCGGCTGGTCTCTATATCGCCCACACCCTCTTCCACCCTGCCGACACGCGAGAGCTCCAGCAAATCCAAAAGCATATTGTGCATGCGGCGCACATTGGCATCGATCCGGTCAATGGCGTGACATTCTTCTTCTCCAAGCCGGTTTCGCTCCGGGGCAGCCTTCAAAATGGAGATAAACCCTTTCATGCTTACCAACGGTGCCTTTAGGTCATGAGAAACTACGTATAGAAAATTTTCGATCTCTTCATTTTTTGCCGTCAATTCGTGATTGGCATGCTCAATTTGTTCTGTGCGGATTTTAACAATCTTCTCCAGGGTTTCGCCGCGGCTCACCAGGGACCAGGCGAATAGAGCCGCCGAAATGGAAAAAAGAATTCCCATCACCAAAATCAAAATTCCGGATATTTCATACTCAATTTGATCCGCCAGATAACTTTCCTTGGGCCAAATATTAAAAAACCAGTTTTTATCGGCCACATCCACTTGGCGGGTTACTTTAAACGCGCGCACTTCCTCGGGCGGGCGCCAAAATTTTAAATTCGTGTGCAGCACTTGCCATTGATGGGATATTAAATAGTTATAGTAGTTCAAACTTTGCGTTTTGAAAAATTCGTCCAGTGTTTTTTGCACATCGAAATATTCAATGAGATAAGCCGGCGCTTTGAGCGCGCCTGAATCGGGCAGGGGCAGAATAGCCGCCATTACCATGGTTGGATGGGAATCCACGGTCATGGCAAAGGGGGATGAAACCGTGATTTTGTCTCGCCCCGCGCGGTGGGTGAATTGATTCCATTGTTTTGAATGGGATATGTTGCCCAATATCTGATTTAAATTTTCCTCAGAAATATTTTGAGAAGATTGACTCCATGCCGGTTCGTCCGTTTCAGAAACAATCAATTGAACGCCCATCATTCCCGGATACTCCAGGAGGACGCTTTTCCAATATTCTTTGAAGGGTTCTGAAGGAGGCGATGAGCGGTGAGCGAGCATCGCGCTGGAGCGCACAAGAGAAGTGAATTGATCGGAAAAATAATCGGTTAAATCCAGCCGCACCTGATCGGCCTGGCGGCGGGTATTTTCCAGAATCTCATCGGAACGCACCCGGTTTGTATAGTCCCAAATTCCGACGGTGAGCAAAACGCCTGCGGCAAGAATCACCAGCGGAAAATCCCGCCGGTGCATGAAACCAAAGCGAAACTTATTTTTGGGTTTGGAGCTTTTCTCATCCATGCAGCACCTCGTGTGACGCAGGACCGAAATCCATTTCGGGCCTTTACTTGTAAGGATAGCAGATGAAAAGAAAGGAGAGAGTACTCTCGCCTCTCTTCTATGAAATGGCAAAATCAGGATATTTTTCTTTGATCTTGGCATAAATTAGATCAATGAATTCAACAACAACTCCTTCAGCATCAATGACTTCTGTTTCCGTACACTGGTACCAACCGGGCTCATAAAGGAATTGATGTCGTTTTCTCCGCATACGGTCATAAAATTCGATTTTGGATTTGAATCGATTTCCCAAGGCGTGTTCGATGTACTCAATGACGGTTTTATGTTTTCCGTGGATATCAGGCTGCATTCCATCACTCATCATATATGCCAATGCCGTATGAAGCATGCCATCATACAGCAATTGATAAGCCGCTTCCAAATCTGCTTCTTGGATCAACTGTGCCGTGGCTAAGTCTTTTTTTGCTCTTTGAATGAGGTGCGCGATTTTAAGAAAATCAATGGGGCAAGGTTTTATTTTTTTCTGTATACCTTCAGGCAGCGGCTGCTTCATGATAATGATCCATGTCGCCTTTCAGAAGCCGGTAAGGCTTCTTTAAAATTTCGGTGACGAAGCTATCCCGATTTTTAATTCGTTTTTTAAATTCCTCGGAAGAATATACGGTGGGATTGATTTCACGGCTGAATTGTAATTCCAGTTTGCGAAGTGCGGAATAAAATTTTTCCAAACGCGTGTTGGAAATAACAAGAATATCGATGTCACTTTCCCCTTTCTCCTGAGAACGAGCGAATGATCCATAAATAAGCGCCAGTTCAATGTAGCTGGATTTGTGAAGCAGGCTTCGTAATTCCCCTTCGATCCCCACTGTCTTCAAAACCAGCGACCGGAGTTCTGAATACAGGGCATGCCTTGGATTTAAAACATAAAACACAAGGTTCCCCCGTTTTTCCCTTTGAATTAATCCGTCCCCGACAAAACGTTCCAACTCGCGCTGAACATTTCCGATAGAAGCCCCGGCCAAACGGGCGAGTTCGGATAAATAGTATTTTTGACTAGGGTTGGAAAAAAGCAACCCGAGGAGCTTTGCTCTGATTTTTGATTTTGTGAGATAGATGGATTCAAGCACGAGCTTACTCTCTTTTGAGTAAATTCTTACTCGTTTCTGAAGAAATTGCAATAGCGATTTTTTATTCCTTACAGGGATGGGAAAAACTCTCGATTCATAGCACCTTTTCTCTGTGATTCCATGCCGCAAGCTGGCGGGCATGGTAGGTGATGATGATTTGGGCTCCCGCGCGGCGCATGGCTGTTAGGATTTCGAGCACCATTTCTTTTTCTGAAAAAAAAGGAAGACCCCCGCAGGCGCGAATCATGGCATATTCCCCGCTGACATTATAAGCGGCGATCGGAACGGAAAAGCGGCGGCGGGCAAAAGCGATGACGTCCAGATAGGCCAGTGCCGGTTTTACCATCACCATATCAGCGCCTTCTTCCAGATCGAAGGCAATCTCTTTCATGGCTTCTTGGCAATTGGCATAATTCATTTGATAACTTTTTCTATCGGAAAATTGAGGAGTCGAACCGGCCGCGTCCCGGAACGGCCCGTAAAAACTGGAAGCATATTTGGCCGCGTAGCTTAAGATAGGAAGAGATTCAAATCCCCGGCTGTCCAGCGCGCGGCGAATGGCGCGGACCCTGCCGTCCATCATATCGCTGGGGGCCGCCACGTCAGCGCCGCTTTCGGCATGCGATACGGCAACCCGGGCCAGTAATTTGAGGGAGGGATCATTGCTCACGCGCCCTTTTTCCACCACACCGCAATGGCCGTGGCTCATATACGCGCACAGGCACACATCGGTGATCACCAGCAAGGATGGAAATTCTTTTTTGAGCGCGCGCACGGCTTTTTGCACAATCCCATTTCGCGCATACGCTTCTGATGCCGCCAGATCCGTTTTTCCGGGAACACCGAAAAGCAAAATAGAATGAACGCCGCTTTTCATCAGTTGGCCGACTTCGCGGAGCAAGCCCTCTACAGAATAATGATATAGTCCCGGCAAGGCGGGGATCGGTTTTTTTTCTTCTTTCATTGCGCGCACAAAATAAGGCATGACCAAATGATCCAAGCTGAGCTTGGTTTCACTGACTAATTTGCGCAATACCGGATTTTCGCGCAATCTGCGGGGACGGGCTTCGGGAAACTTCATTATTTCTTGGGAACCGTTCTTTCTTCAATGAGGATAGATAAAATTTTATCGCCTGCTTCGATTTTGTGAATGTTTTCCAATCCTTCAATGACTTGGGCAAATACGGTGTATTTCCCATCTAAATAAGGTTGTGGAGCGAGGCAAATATAGAATTGAGAGCCGGCGCTATTGGGGTCTTCGGTTCTGGCCATAGCCACGGTGCCTTCTAAATGCGGCCGCGCGTTAAATTCTGCCGGAATGGTATAGCCGGGACCGCCGGTGCCGTCTCCTTTGGGGTCGCCGCCTTGAATCACAAAAGGCGCCGGGGTTTTCACCACGCGGTGAAAGCGAAGATTGTTATAGAATTCCTGATTCGCCAATTGAATAAAATTGTCCACGGTTTTCGGGGCATCCTCAGGGAAAAACTGCATGGTGATTTTCCCCTTTTCCGTTTCCATCACGGCCACCTGAATATGTTTAGCGGAGTCTGACATGGAAGTTTGACGATTCCTTTCTATGTTTGACGGATGCGCGCAGCCGGCCAAAAATAAGGTCAGCAGCATACACAACATCCTTGAAATGATTTTCATTATTTTCCTTTCCTCGCGGCTTGCTCAATCGCTTCAACAATTCCTTGAATATCAAACCGTTTCGCTTGCCGCGCTATAGAAAGTCCGTGCTTACGCAACGTTTTGGATGTTATAGGCCCTATCGAAACAATTTTTGCTTTTTTTGCGATGCGGTGCAGCAGGGCCGGCCCCGCCATTTGCATTAGGCTTTCAACATTTGAAGAACTGGTAAATGGTATAAAATCTACCCCGCTTCCGCCAAGAATTTTTTTTAAGCGGCGGCGGCCGGAAATATCCCGTACGGTGCGATAGACAATTACTTCATCGGCCTCGCCGCCCCCGCGGTTGATTGCGCGCCGTAAATAAGGCCGGGCCAAATCGCCGCGTAAAAGAAGAAAGCGCCTGCCTGAAATTTGCCGGCTTTTTTCAAGCTCTTCAAATAGAGATTCGGCCACAAATTGTTTGGCGGTGAGCGCAACGGAAACTCCGCGTCGGCTCAAAGGCCGGTGCGTTGCCGGGCCAATCACAGCCACTTGAATTCCTCGAAAAATTTTGGCCGTCAAGGAAAGTTGTTTGAGGCGCTTGAAAAAAAACTCGACTCCATTCTGGCTGGTAAACACTACCCAATCATATTTTTTTTCTTGCAGAGCCCGAATGGCTTTATCCAAAGGTGCGGCGCTTGCCCGGAGGAATCGAAGAGCGGGAACGTGCAATGTGTTAGCGCCCAGCGCTTCCAACCGCACCTTTAATTTGGATTCTTGCCCTCGCGCCCGGGTAATTAAAACTGTTTTTCCAGAAAGGGGTTTATTCATTGTGATGGTTCGATTAGTACCGCAAGACATTTGATATTGGGTGTTCGCGGTACTATGCAGTTTGCCAATGGGCTACGCCCATTTTCAATTTACTCATGCTGCATTAGTTTTTTCGCGCCTTGTTTGAGCAAATCATCTGCTGCGTGGCGCGCTAATTCGCAAGCGGTTTCCGTCGGCCCCGTGCGCACAGTACGAATTTCCCGGCGCCCATCCGGGGCAAGCACCAGCGCCTGAATCCGAATGGCATTGCCCTCAATGAAAGAGAGCACGCCGCAAGGCACCTGACAACCGCCTTCTAAAAATTTCAAAAACGTCCGTTCGGCATCCGACTGAATTTCTGTGGGTTTGTGATTGACAGCCGCGCACAAATCTAGAACACGCGCGTCACCGGCGCGCGTTTCGATGCCGATAATTCCCTGGCCGCCGGCCGGAAGAAAAAAATCGGTGTCGAGCATTTGCGTAACGAACGGATCCAGACCCAGGCGCTTTAGGCCCGCAAAGGCCATCACGAGGGCATCATAATGATGCTCGGACAATTTTCGTAAGCGGGTTTCTACGTTGCCTCGAACCGATTGCGGCACAAAGTCCGGGCGAAGGCGTTTGATTTGCGCGGTCCGGCGCACGCTGGAGGTTCCAATCGTTGAGCCCTCGGGTAACTCCATAAGGAGTGTACCGTTGGAAGAAATGAAGCAATCGCGCGGGTCCTCACGCTCGAGCACAGCAGAAAGCTCCAGGCCTTCCGGAAGCTCTGCCGGCAAATCCTTGACGCTATGAACGGCCAAATCGATTTTTCCTTCTAAAAGCGCCTGCTCGATTTCGCGCGTAAAGACCCCTTTACCGCCAAAAGCCGGCAGGGGCAAATCGAGTGTTCGATCACCCTCCGTCGTTAGGTTGTACAGCTCAATCTGT
>JACQQR010000078.1 GCA_016206875.1 Candidatus Omnitrophota bacterium | reverse complement strand
TCCCCGCATGTGGAGCGCGTGCCCACGCCCATTGACGGGCTCGTGCACAGTTTGCGTGGTCTACGTGGCAAAACTTCCGGGAGCCGCGGTGTGCGGCTGCGATTGGTGCGGCGCTCCAAGGAAGGCCGTAATCTTGTTTTCAGTCTCATCGATGAAGAGCGGGGTAAGGAATTGACAGTTCGCGTGCCCAGGCGATTAGGCGATTACAAAGTGACAGGCATACTTGGCTCGGGCGGCTGGGGTATTGTGGTGAGTGCCCAAAAACAAATCGGCAGAACAATACATCCTGTGGCCATCAAAATCGTTCCCATCGACACGGGCTTGGAATCCACCGAGCGATTTGAGAGGGAAGTGCGTGCGCTGGCTAAACTCAATCATCCCAACATTGTACGAGTGATTGACCGCGGCGTGGATGAATTTCCTTATTACGTGATGGAACATGTAGACGGCCCGAATCTCGCAGAAGTGGTTGCGGAGCAAAAAGAAAAGAAATTGGCGGCTGCCCAGGCGGTGCCGCTTATCCGTCAAGCGCTGGAAGGATTGGCGTATGCGCATGAGCAGGGAATTCTTCACCGAGATATAAAACCCGGAAATTTATTGCTGGATAAGAAAAATAAACGCGTAGTCATCGCCGATTTTGGTTTATCGCGCGAGGCCGGCGCCACACAGCTCACTCTTTCGCGCGCTCAGCTCGGCACGCCCGAATATATGGCTCCTGAGCAAGTTCAGAATCCCCAGCTTGTGGATGTGCCAACAGATATGTACGCGATGGGCGCCACGCTCTTTACGCTCGTCACCGGCAAGCTTCCGTACGCAGGCAAAGATTTCGGCGAAGTCGCCAAACAAGTCACCAGTAACCGCGGCCCGCCGCTTGAGGAAATCCAAGACGCAAAACTCCGCCTAATTCTCGGGAAAGCCCTCGCCAAAAATCCGGATGCACGTTATCAAAGCGCCGGAGAATTCATCGCCGACTTGGATCGATATTCGAATGGCCAAGCATTAAGTGTTGAAGCCAAACCCGCCGGCGAACGCTTTCACGGTTGGTGGCGCGCCGCAGTCGATGCCATTATCCGCCGCGTCACCGGCCAGCGCCTCAGCGCCGAAGATCGCGCCCTGCGTGATCGACTGATCGATGAGGGGATTTACTTTTTGCGAATAAATAAAAGAGATGAGGCCAAAAAACATTTTGAACGTGCTCTCAAAATAGATACTTACTCCAAAGAAGCAGAACGTTATCTTTCTGAATTGTCACAGCCGAGAATACGGCAGTCCAGCGACTTAGCCACGATCGAATCAGAGTCACTGGATTCCCGCCTGCGCGGGAATGACAGAATTTCGGAAGATGATCCTCTCCAATTAAGTCAGGAACTACTCGTAGAAGACGACGCCGCACGGCGTGTGTATAGCGGATTGAAGCCTGAGGAAACATTCGGCCGGTTTCGGATTGTGCGCGAGCTGGGGCGCGGCGGAATGGGCATTGTGTATGAGGCAGAAGATAGCGGCACCGGCCAGCGAGTGGCGCTTAAAATTTTGCGCAATCAGTTAGTGGTCAGCGGTGAAGAACGAGAGCGATTTCTGGAAGAAGCCCGCTCACTTCAGTCGCTTCAGCATGAAGGAATTGTCCGGCTGATTGATGTGGGAGAAGTCGAGGGCACACTGTATCTTGCGATGAATGTAGAAGACCCCACTACGCTTGAAACGTATCTGGAAAATCCGGAGGAAGAAACTCAAGCAGGAATAGATCAGAAAGAAGCTTTGGGTCTGGCCGAAAGACTTGCCGGTACATTAGAGTACATGCATTCGGAAGGCATCGTGCATGGTGATCTCAAGCCCGCCAACGTGCTCGCATCGGGAAAAGTGATTGATTTTGGTTTGGCGCGCCAGTTGGATAGTCGTCCGATGAGCAATAATCCGCAGGGAACTCCGGCCTATATGGCCCCCGAGCAAGCAAGGGGAGAAATTCCGGATGCACGCTCGGATATTTATGCTTGGGGAGCGACGCTATACGCCATTCTTACGGGCCGGGCGCCGTATACCGGAAAGAATGTGGATGAAATCCTGGCGCAAGTGCGGGAAGGAAAGTTCACATCGCTTCGAAAACTTCGTCCTGACATCGACAAGGCCTTCGCCAGGATTATCGAACGGGCTATGGCCAAGGACCCAGCCCGGCGTTATCAATCCGCCGAAGCCCTAGCGAAAGATTTGAAGGAAAAACTCCCGAAAATTTTAGCGCGGCAGACGAAATGGCGCGAGCGAGTAGCGGTGCAATCCTCGCGAGCATCGGAACACCGTTCGCCGCTAGCCCAAATCCTCGAAGAACGCCGCCGCCAGAAAGCCGAGCCCTATTTTGAGCGCGCCTTGGAATATATTTTGGAAGGGGATAAGCAAGCGCTAAAAAGAAATCAATTACGGGGAGCAGAAGCCGAAGAAGCGCATCGTTTTGCCCGTAATTTTTTTGAGCATGCCGTGGAAGACCTTGAGCGGGTTGTGGCCGGCGCTCCGCATTACGCTCGCGCTCATTTCTGGCTTGCGCGAACTTATTACGAATTGTCTTATCTCGAAAAGGGTAGGGTGGAAGAAAGAAACCCCCACCGCCGCATTCCTCTGCGCCGCGCGCTTGTGCACGCCAACGAAACGTTGGCGATTGATTCCAAGCATGCTCCTGCCCGTACGACGCGTGCAGTTGTTTACGAAGAACTTGGCGAACTCGAGCGCGCCACGCGCGATTATGCGGTGCTCATTGCCGAGAGCTACTCTCGAGGGGAAGATATACGGGATTGGATCATGTCCTACATCGCGGTTTACGAAAAAGCCGAAAGCAGTTTTCCAGTAGATGAGCGCGTTATACAGGCGTTGATTGGTGTGATTCGTGATAATTCTTATCGTTTCCACGTAAAGCAAGAAGCGATGTCATCGGCTCCGGAGGGTCAGCCCGATCGAATATTGATTGCCGACGCCAATGGAAACATGCGCGCTCGCGGTAGTGAGTGGGTGGCAGCGATTCATGACCTAGGAAGACTCAACGTGAGAACGGAAGCCGCGCACAGTATTCTTACCGAAATGGCCATGCAAACAAATGATCACCCTGCCAAAGCCGCGCTGGAAGTTCTGGCCAAGATTGTACCGGAGATGGCCGCGGACACAATCAACGAGAGGTTAGCCAACACATGTGCCTTGATTGATGCCTTGATTGTGCCTTCTCGAAATTACCAGGCTGAAAGAGAAATTTTTATTCGCGCTCATACTGAAAAACTGGAGCCACTTCTTCAAGCGTTTCTGCATAATCTAGACGCTGCAAAACAGCCAACTCTTGAAGTAAGGCAAGCCGCCATCAAGGCATTGGGACAAATTGGAAAAAAAATTCTTACAGATTTAACCCTGCCTGAATATGTAAAGAAGAGCAAAGACCGCACTAAAATCGCAAGAAGTATCATTCATGAAATTATTGAACAAAAGATTGCAGCGCCCCTATGCAGTACCCATGAAGCCATTCGCATTACGGCCCATGAAGCCCTGGTGGGTTTAGGTAAAGCTGCTGTTCCCGTATTACTTGACGGAATTTTGACTGAAGAAGGCTTGGTTTCCGAGCGCGTGAATATTTTGGTGGCTATGGGAGATGATGCGGTTGAGGGTTTGCAGGAAGTTTTTGAGCGAAGAGGCGAATCTGACGCTTTAAAACGGGAATTGGTCGACGTTTTGCGACAGATTGGCACCGAACGCGCTGCCCG
>JACQQR010000077.1 GCA_016206875.1 Candidatus Omnitrophota bacterium | reverse complement strand
TTTTCAATATCATTCATTGTTTTTCTCCTTAAACTGGTTTGATAAAAAATGCCCTCTTTCATAAAGGAAAGTTAACATCCCTGTAGAATTTGAGGATGAACTATGCCGCTTGCCTAAAAGGTTTAATATCGCTTAATGGATCTGTTAATTTTTCTTCGTGCACTTCTAAGTTATATTGAGTTTGCAGATTCAGCCAGAACTTAGCCGAATTGCCAAAGTAACCGCTTAAACGAATAGCGGTGTCGACAGTAAGAGTTCGATTGCCATGAATAATTTCATTAATTCTGCGCGGAGGCACGTGAATATCTTTGGCCAGGCGATATTGACTAATGCCCAGGGGTTTCAGAAATTCTTCGAGCAAGATTTCTCCCGGATGAATAGGTTCGATTTTATGGGTTGCCGTTTTGCAGGTTGCCATGTCGGTTCCTCGAAGGGAGAAGGAGTGACAGTCACTATTTAATCTAAGCAGATTTAGCTAGCCTTTGTGCCTGAACATCTAAAGATAAAGCTACGTTTTGAATAAGTCCTACCTCGCTTTCCTCAAAATAAGCCTCTCCGCATTGGGAACAGACCCATGCCGGAATAGCATCGAGCAAAAGATGGTAGCCTTTTCGGTCAATATGGTATGGCGCCTGTTTTTTTTCCATCCTCCCACGGCAATGGATACAATTCATATCTTTTTTCTCCTAATTCTGTAGCTATTTCCCCACTCAAAATTTGTGGGAAGATAAGCAGTGATAATCGCCAAAAAATCGATCTTGGGTGAACAAACCACATGAATCTTCCTCCCGCCCTCCCCTTCTCCGAGCATGAGGCAACTATGGCCTCTCGGGTCATTCGGGTAATCTTCGATTACTTCTCCCTTTTCAACAACTCGACGAACTTCTACCGGACGAATCATTCGATCCGGTAAAGACATTTGACGCACAGCATGCGAAAGAAACAATAACTTCTTTTTAGCCGCTTGCAACACTAGTGTAGCTATCACAACGCCGGTCATTTGAATTATACCTGTGGATTCTAAACTTACAGTGCCAAATTTTAATGTCGCCAACCAGAAGATTTTAGCAAAAATGGAATTGAATACCACTTGAGTTTTTCTGATCAAGTAAAATTAAGCCGACGCGGCTACGCGCTCATAAGCGGAGAAGAGTTCGGAGAGGGTTGCGGAGAGCTCGGGCAGGGAAACGCGCAGGCGGCCGTCGCCGTCTACCCAAAAGCCGACGTGGGCTAAATGAGCGGCGACATAATTTTTAAGGAGAGCTGCGCGAATGCGCCCGCGCGGGGCATCTTTTAATTCGGCGGAAATATTTGCAAGCATGGTGAAGAGCACGGTAACAATGCGCACCTGCTCTTCGGCTGAAAGTTGATTTAGCCCTTGTAAATCTTCAAGGGCAATTAAGGCATTCTCGCCCAGCGCCAAATTCACCCCACCCGGCACCAGCACCGCCGCCCCGCGCGCGCCTTCAAAACGGGCCGCATCTTCAAACGAGTAAGGGGCAAATTCTATTTTTTTGGCGAGGTCGCGCACCTTACTGTTGCGGCCGAGCAGCCGGTTCTTCATCCGAAGTGCTCCGGAACCGGCGATCACCAAACCGGAAGAACGTTTTTTATCCATACCCGGCGTACCCAGCAAATTCCCGAGCGCCTGAATCACAGGTTCCAACAGTCCCTGCGAATCCAGCACGCTCAAAAGCGATCCCGAGTCAGCGGAAACCAGCACACAGCCATTTCCTTTTTGAATAAAAGCGTCCGTTCCAATCCGTTTAGCCAATTCAGGATTTCCCGTAAGCGTAGCAAGAAAGTCCAAGTTTGCCTGGCTCAATACAGGCGCAGGCCGCACGCTTGACACAGGTTTCGGCGCAAGCACACTCACCCAAGTTTGAATTGTCTGGCGCGAAACACCCATCTCGGCCAATCGTGTTGACAACATCCCCTGCGCCATCTCGCCCAGCTTTCCGTCCACCCCTTCCCGTCCCGCAACGGCAAACACCGCCCCGAGCGAAGAACCGGGGATAGAAGAAGCATCCAAAGAAGCGGGAGGATTGGTCTGAAAAAGTTGGATGCTTCGTAAATAATTTATTACTCCCTCTAGGATAGCCCTCTCTGTTTTCTCCCCACCTTGCTCGTCAATTTGCCTTAGAGCCACATCATGGGCCATGCGATATAACTGAGCCGCGCGGCGTGCGAAATTTTTCATTCCCCTTTTTGCCCAATATTGTTCAATGTGTGGTTGTAGAAGACCAGGGGGAACACCTGTTTCTCCGTGGCTCATCCCTAGGCCTAGGAAAGTGCGCTTCAAATCCAACTCCTCAACCATTTTTCCTGCTATCCGGCCATCCTCAGCAATTGAATCTCTCAGTTCTGTTCCGAGCGACCCGGCGGTGGTGGGTTTGGGGGCGCCTTCTTCATCCAGCTCCCGGATCGATTTAGTGGGCAAGTAAAGATAGGCAAAGTCGGCGAGTAATTCTGTTTGCTCTCGCGGAGTTAAATGAAATGAGTCATGAGCGCCAGTAAGCAAAAATTTGATTTTTTCTTCTAATGAGCCTAGCTCCACTGCACCATCATGTGTTGTGCTACTAACCCATTTTTGATTGGGAGTGCCGTATTTGCGGGTTTTGGGGTCAAAAATCATCCAACCGTCCACTTGATTCGTCTGGCCCTGCTCAAAAGTTCTATATGTAAACAGAAGCCCGTGATTGCCTGATTGGAAATTGTCGGGAATGGGTTCTTGTCTACGCTGGGGTTCTTTTTTTAATGCCTGCAGCCAATTATTGAACAAGATAGCTTTCTTTATTGATTGGGCATTTCCTTGGGTGCGCTCCTGAATGATTGCGCGTGCGGTTTCAGCAGACATAACAATTTGATGTGTTGAGTAAGAAACAAAATGGGCGGTACTCAACAATAACCATCCGTAAAAATCAGATGCGTAATTTCCTTGTAGCAAATCTCCACTGGCCTGCAAAGTTTGTTTCAGCAGGCCCACATTAACATCGTAACTATAGAAAGATCCGTATAACTTTTCTCTGGGAACGACATAAATACTCCATCCTTGCAACTCTCCACCTCTTTGAAGACCCAAGAGATTCATCAGACGATTTTTGTCTGCGGGACTTAACGTACTGGCAGTTCCCGCTTCCGGCCGGTCCGGATGCACACAAAAATTTTCGGCTTGAGAATCAGCCGGATCCAATCGCTGAATCAATCGTTGAATAAACTGGTCTCTTCCTTCGTCCCCCGGAAAACCATGAGTAACGCGGCGAACATAACGGGTTCCCGGACCCTGCCCCAACGACCCGGCGGTGGCGGAATCGGTCGAAGAAGAACTAGGTTGGGAAGGAACTAAAGTGGGATTCGCCACTCGAAATTTTTTGGCGATCTCTTGAGCTGTGGAATAGAGTGGAGAATCGGTTGGAACATCAAGAAGTTGTTGATAGCGAGCCCGAGTCGCAAGAACTTTTTGTTTATTAAAAGCGTTGTCCAAAAATGCTTCTAACACAGACAGGGCGGCAGATCGCACCTCTTTATCTTCATGGAAAAGATACCGAAAAATAAGATCAAAATGGCTTTCCAGTTTAGCTTCTTCAAAAACACAACGGGGATTGATGATCACAAACATTTTAAAAGCTGTCATCACTGCTTTAAGGGCTGCACTGGGGCTCCCAGCATCCGATAGAATCTCTTTTATATCTCGAAACGAGCCTTCAGAAAATATTGTTTTACTCCACTGATCTATTGATTCTCGCGGCAATGAGGAGGACTTACTGACTTCGATAACTTCTTCTCCCAATTGATGAATCAAACGATGAACATAAGAATAAAGCGCCGATACTTGAGCAGCCCGCTGATCCGTTGGAATTTGATTTAGAACACTATCCGGAGCGGGAAATCGTAATACTCCGATAGCGCAACTTAATAAATTTGCTTTTGCTTGCTGACCACATATATTTGGATTGGCCTTCAAAAGAACAGTGATTGTTCTAAAAATTTGTGCCTTTAGAACAATGGGGCTGCTCGTAGAAAAAAGCCCATATACCGCATCAAAAATAAATTGTAGAGGTTTGCGTTTTCCAGCCACACTGGCAATCGCTATTAATCCGCGTATTCGAATTTCCTGATTCTGATCCTCCAATAAAGCTAATACTCGATCAAAATTCCATTCGGTGACCTTTTGAGCCAATGTACCATAAACTGCATCAGCTTCTCGATCTTCCATAGGCCTGCTACTATCCTTGAGTCGCGCAATAGCTTCATCAAACGTCATTTCTGTTCCGAGCGAATGGGCAGTGGCGGCAGAGGAATTCGAAGATGGGACTATTGTGTCAGGATGCGGAGTGAAATGTTTAAAGTCGGTTAAAAAGGGTGCAGAACCATAGCTGCGGACTTTTCTGGTACGTGTTGTCATTCCCGCCCCCGACTCAAACACTCGAGGGTAAACTCCAGCGGGAGTCCAGTGACTTTTGCCACGCAATTTAAAGTCACTGGACCCCCGCTTTTCCGCCTCGGCGGACCCGCCTGAGGCGGGCGCGTTCGGGGGTGACAGAGCAGCTTGCGCGCCGGCAATTTTTTGTAAATGCGCCTTTTGTTGCCACGTAATTTGAACCTGCCGACCCAATGATGAAGCCTCAACCGGGACATCGTAAACAAACAGCACAAACTCGATGAATTCATCGCTCAAAATTGGAAATGTATCGGGAAGTCCGATTCGCTGTTTGATAGGAAGAGTCGCGTCATGTAACTCAGCGTTTCTTTTTGCGCGCGCATCGCGTCTTTTTTCGGCTAATCTTTCTTGTTGCCTTGCGCGAGTATCATTAGGTCCGGGCGCGTGCACCGCTTCCTGCGGCGTTGGATATTTCTTCAGTGCGTCGCGGTACTGTAGACGCACTCCTTCAATAACATCCGGATTTAAGCTCTGAATATTGGCTAGCAATGATTCCCATTGATTATTATCGATCAGTGGTTCGGGTCTTAATGCTTGAAAGTGGTCTCTGTACTGGGCCACACGCTCCTGATAAACC